>NZ_LMOM01000019.1 GCF_001424185.1 Deinococcus sp. Leaf326
TCACACCTCCAGAAGACCGCCTTTCGTCATTTTTGGCGATCCCCAAACCTGTTGAGGCTGTTCAGAACAGGGAAAACTGAAGTTGTCCTCTACTGAGCAGCAACACTTCCTATCAAGAGGGCAAGTCCTAAAATGGCATATTGTTTCATTACTGCATTATTAGAGGATATCAGGGTTGTGCTGTGCAGCAGAGATGAGCATGCCAGGCTTGAGAAATGTTCTGTAAGGAAAAATTCATTGGTCAGAGGTCGCCTGCAGTCTTCAAGCCGATTACCCTAAATGCGTTTGGGTAAACTGACCCATGACTCTCGTACGCGCGACTGGCGATCTGCTCGCCCAGACCCGGAGCTGGACCAGCCTGCACGATGAAGAACTCAAGCGGCGCGCCGTTCTGGCCGCCAGGGACGCCGACGCCGAGGCCCTGGGCGACCTTACGTCTGCCTATCTGGGGCACCTGGGCAGCAGCGGGGTCCTGACCAGCCCCAAGACGCTCACGGCCTACCGGCTGGGCGTGCGTCAGTACACCGAATACGCGCGGGCCAACGCGGTCGGCATCCTGCGGCCGGGGCGGCATGACGCGCAGGGCTATGTGGGGTCCATGCTCGCGGCGGGCCGGGCGCCGGAAGGCGTGCAGCTCAAGGTGGCCGCCGCGCGTTGCCTGTACCGGGCGCTACGCTGGGCCGGCGCGACCGAGGCCGATCCGTTCCGGGACGTACGCATTCCCAAGGACCACACCACCGGGCTGGAAAAAAGGCCCCCCTACACGGACTTGGAGATTGAGCAGGTTCTGGCAGGAGCCACGCCGCACGACCGCTTTCTGCTGCTGCTCACCGCGCACGCGGGCCTGCGTGTGAGCGAAGCGCTGGGCCTGCACTGGAACGACCTCGACCTTGTCGGCGGACGCGTGCGCGTGACCGGCAAGGGCCGCAAGACCCGCACCGTGCCCATGAGTGGCCGACTCGTGGCGGCGGCCGAGGCCTACCGCGCCCTGTACGCTCCCGGCGGCGAGGCGCACGACCGCGACGATCACGGCCCTTCCCGGCGCACGACCCCCCGGCTGAGAACCTTCCGCTACGCGACGGTGCAAAACGCCACCCGCGCCATGAAAGCTACTTTCACCCAGGCCGGGGTGCCGTGGCGCGGGTTTCACGCCGCGCGCAAATATGCCGGCACCCGGCTGCTCGGGCAGACCGGCGACCTGGCAACCGTCGCGGCCTTTCTAGGCCACGCCTCGGTGGACACGACCCGCGACAGCTACGCCGCCGTCGCCTCGGACGCCGCCGCCCCGCAGCTCAGGGGCTGGTGAGGAATGCCCACCCGCTACACTGGGGCCGACCGATGAACGACGCTGTGGCCAGGGGACACAAACTGCTGCACCTGTACCGCCGGGGCGTGGGCGGCGAGCGCCAGAACGCGGGCCGCCTGCTCACGGCGCACCTGCGGACCCATGACCTGACCCTCTACGATCTCGACCGGGGGCTACCAGTGTCGCAGGACCTCGCGGTGCTTGACGGCTGGCGCGAGTCGGCGCTGTGGATGGCCCGTCTGGGGACCGAGCCGGAGGCAGTCCTGACCGCGCTCGTGGACGCCGAGGACCTCACGCCCGCCGAGCTCGGCCGCCTGATTGCCAGCGTGGACTTGGACAAACTGCTCGGTGCCCGCCTCGACGGCTGGGCCTACGCCGAGGGCGCGCCGCCCGAGCTCTACCGGCAGGCCGCCTCGCAGGTACGCGCCGGGGACCTGAGTGCGCCGGACCTGAGCGGCTCGCTGGCGCAGCGGTTTCAGGCGGCGGCGCGGCTCGCCCTGTTCCGGCAGACGCACCCCGAGCGGACCCTGCGGACGCAGGGAGAGACCGAACAGGCGTTCGTCCTGGGCCTCGTTGAGGGCCTGACCGGCCGGAGCGGTGAGACCACGGAAGACGGCGGCGTGCGCGCCCGGCTCACCGCCGACCAGCTCGCCCGGCTGCGCGCCTTGATGGCCGAACACGGCAGTGACGCGCGCGAGGTGGCCCGGCAAGCGGCGCAGGCCTACGGCAAGAGCCTGCGCTGAGGGCCGGCGGACGCTACACGTAGGCCCGCAGGTCCGGCAGATTGTCCTGGAAGGTGCGGCCCCGCGACGGCGCGCCGATGGCAGTCATGGTCCAGTCGCTGCCGCTGCGGCGCAGGCTCGCCAGGATCAGCGCCGAATGGCTGCCCTGCGCCGAGAGGTCGTAGCGCGCGATCTCCTTCTCGCCCTGGGTGTCGATCAGTCGGCAGTAGGCGTTCTGCACGCCCCCGAAGTCCTGCCCCGTGTAGTTGTTCACGCTGAATACGACTGTCTGGATTCCCGCCGGCAGGCGCGCGAGGTCCACCGTGACCGTCTCGTCGTCGCCGCTGCCCTGACCGGTGCGGTTGTCGCCGCTGTGGCGCACCGTGCCGTCTGCACTCTGAAGCTGACGGAACCACACGGCTTCCTGAAGCTGCCCGGAGGCGTCGAACAGCAGGGCGTTGGCGTCGAGGTCCACTGCCTGCTCGCCGCCGCCGAAGCCGAAGAATCCCTTTTTCTTGATCACGTCCCAGCCCAGACCCATCCGGACGAGATCCAGACGCGGCCCAGCCTCCTTGGCGAGAGAAATCTGCTGACCTTTTTGCAGGGAAATTGGCATGACTGCTCCTTGAGCGCTCTAGCGCAGGACGCCCTGGCGGCGCGCGGCGGCCTGCCAGGTGTCGAGTTCGTTGACCAGCAGTTCGAACAGCTGGGCGTCGGGGACGCGGATGGGCGAGGGCAGACAGAAGAAGTCGGCGTTGTCCACCGTCCGGCCACGCAGGTCGTCGAGTTTGTTCAGGAAGTCGAAGTCCACGCCCCCCTGATCGATCCCCATGAATTTCCAGAACACCGGCTCGCGCGAGGCCTCGGTCATCTGCCGGATCACGGCGTCGCGGTTGCTGCTGCCGCCGTCGGTAATGAACAGCACGAGGGTAGGCAGCGCCGTGCGCGCGGCGCGGGCGTCGTCGCGCACCAGCGTCATGACCGGGCTGTAATGCGTACCGCCCTCCAGCTTGACCCGCAGGCGGTCCACGAACCCGCCCACGTTATCGAGCGACAGCGGCCCGCTGCGGTGCGCCTTGATGCCGAAGAGATACACCTCGACCTCGCCGTCGTCGTCCAGGCGGGTCGCCAGGGCCAGGGCGCGCTCGGCCAGGGCCTGCACCGCACCGCTGCGGTACTCGTCGTACATGCTCGCGCTGATGTCCAGCACGAGATTGACCCGGTAGCGCGCCTCGCCCAGCCCGCGTTTTTCCAGGCTGACACTCGCCGTCTTGATGAGGTTGACAAGCTGCGGCTGCGTGCGCTCGGCCTTCTCCAGCAGCACACGCTGACGCTCTTTAACCAGACTGACGGAGGTGGACGCCGGAGCCGGGGCAGTCGGCACGGGAGTCGGCGGACCTGACCCCTCCTGCGCCACCTCGCCGCCGAAGTGCCGCACGAGCGCGTCGAGGCCTCCCGCGAAGCCCTGTCCGACGGCGCCGACCCGCCACACGTCCTTGAAATACACGTCGAGCAGCATCAGGGCCTTTTCCTGCCCCAGCTCACGGCCAGTGACCCGGTACGTCAGCAGCGGCGCGCCGCCCGCTCCGAGGGTCACTTCGGCAGCCTGAACGCTGCTCAGGTCGCCCTGATCGGTGGTCACGGCGAGGCTCAGGCGGCGCACGCTGGCCGGCAGGGCCGCGAGGTCAAGGGTAAAGACCTTCTCCGCGCCGCTCCCGGCCTGTACCGAAAGGGCGCCTTCGGGACTGCGCGGCTGGTTGTAGAAGACCATGTAGCGGTCGTCGCTCAGGCGCCCCGCGTCGTCGAGACCGAAGAGAATCAGGTCGTATTCGGCCGCCGGCCCGGTCACGCGGGCGCTGAGGGTCAGGGTGGTCGCTGGAGTCAGCGCCGCGAGCGGGCTCTTCTGGCCGGTCTGGAATGTCTGCATGTCGTGTCCTTGCCGGGCATGAAACGGGAGGGGCCAACTGCGCCCCCCCCGACTGCGACTGAACGGTTCCAGATGCGGTGGTCCACTCTGGGGGAATCCCGGAAGGTCTACCGCCCCAGATTTCCACCGCTCCGCCGTTTCTTATAGCGACTTGCCCCGGAGGATTCCAGCACGGCGCCGGAACCGTCCGGGGGCCGTCTCAGACGTTGACGCCGAAGTTACGGGCCAGCGGCGCGAGTCCGCCCGCGAAGCCCTGGCCGACCGCGCGGAACTTCCAGTCGGCGCCGTTGCGGTAGACCTCGCCGAAGATCATGGCGGTGTCGGTGCTGGCGTCTTCCGAAAGGTCGTAGCGCGCGATTTCGGTGCCGCCCGCCTTGTTCATCACGCGGATGTAGGCCTTGGCGACCTGCCCGAAGCTCTGGCGGCGGGTGTCGGCCTCGTGGATGGTCACGCACACGGCGATCTTGTCCACGTCGGCAGGCACGCGCGCGAAGTCCACGTCCACCGTCTCGTCGTCGCCCGCGCCCTGTCCGGTCGTGTTGTCACCCTGGTGGCTGACGCTGCCGTCACTGCTGACCTTGTTGTTGTAGAAGATGAAGTCGCTGTCCGAGCGCACGCGGCCGCCGTTCCCGAGCAGAAAGACGCTGCCGTCGAGGTCGAAGGCCTGGCCGTCGGTCGCGCGCGGGTCCCAGCCCAGCCCGATCACGATAGCCGTGAGGCCCGGAGCTTCTTTGGAAAGAGAGACGTTGCCGCCTTTTTGAAGTGATACTGCCATGTCTGTGTCCTCCTGATGAACTGTGACCCCGAGTATAAAGCTCCGGTTCAAGCGGCGAGTCCATATCTGCATGAGCGAACGGGGAACACCGCTGAAGGCTCCGCTGAACACGGACAGCCCCCCGGTGCACTAAGAGGCGGGGTCAAGCGCCCGCCGTATCCTGGGCGGACCATGACCCTCTCCACCCTGCCCGAGCTTCCGTTTTCCAGCCGCGCCGACTGGCGGGCCTGGCTGGAGACGCACCATGGCCGTGAGCCGGGCCTGTGGCTGGTGTACCACCACGCAGCGAGCGGCGTTCCCAGCGTGACCTACGCCGAGGCGGTCGAGGAGGCGCTGTGCTTCGGGTGGATCGACAGCCGCACCGGCAGACTGGACGGCCACCGCCACCGGCAGCTCTTCTCGCCGCGCCGGCCGGGCAGCCCATGGTCGAGAATCAACAAGGAGCGCGTGGACCGCCTGAGTGCCCAGGCCCTCATGGCCCCGGCCGGGCTCGCGGTGGTCGCGGCCGCGCGGGCGTCGGGGGCCTGGAACCTCTACGACGAGGTCGAGGCGCTGGTGATTCCCCCGGATCTTCAGGCCGCGCTGGAGGCCGAGCCGCCGGCCCTGGCGAACTTCACGGCCTTTTCCGCCTCGGCCAGGAAGCAGGTGCTGTGGTGGATCAAGGGTGCCAGACGGCCCGGGACGCGCGCAGGGCGAATCGCCGACGCTGCCCGTCGGGCCGCCGAGAACCGCCGGCCCGACGACCCCCGGCGCTGACCCCTACTGCCGGCTCAGGCTCCGGCGAGCTGCCGCGCGAGCACCGCGCGCATGGACTCGGGCGCGCGGCCGAGCAGCGTCCCCAGCGTGGGGTCAGGGCTGGCAAACTCGCCCCGGTGGGCGGCGGCGAACAGACCCAGCGTGACCGCCGCCCGCTCGGGGGACAGACCGCGCGCGCCCAGCTCGGCCGCGAAGTCGGCCTCCGGCACCACGGCGCGCCGACCGGCCCGCCCGGTCGACTCCGCGAGGAGGTCGGCGAGCTGCGCGAGGTCGAGGGCCTCCGGATTGACCAGGGGCGGCGTAGGACCGTCGAACTGGGCTTCTCCGGTCAGGACGGCGGCGGCGGCTCCGGCGAGGTCGGCATGGGTGGTCCACGACACCGGACCGTCCTGCGGGGCACGGACCTCACCCGTCCGGAAGGCGTCACCCATCAGGAACCGGGCGCTGTCGGCGTAGAAGCCGTTGCGCAGCGCCGTGAAGGCCAGTCCCGACGCCGCGAGCATCGCCTCGGTCGCGGCGTGCGTCCACATCGGGGGAAAGAGCGAGTCGGGGCTGGCCGCCATGTGGCTCGTATACACTACGCGCCCGGCGCCGGCCTGCCGCGCGGCCTCTGCCACGTTGCCGTGCAGGCGCACTCCCTCGTCCCCCAGTTGGCCGGACGACATCAGGAGCACCTGCGACGCGCCCCCGAACGCCCGGCTCAGGGCGTCCACGTCGGCGAAATCGCCCGGCTGCACACGCACGCCCCGCGCCTCCAGATCCTGCGCCCGGCCGGGATCACGGACACTGACGCCCACCCGCTCGGCCGGGACCCGGCGCAGCAGTTCTTCGACGATGAGACGGCCCAGTCTGCCCGTCGCTCCGGTCACAATGATCATAGATTGCCCCCAGGGACAGCCGTCCTGGCCGTCTTTATCAATGATAACATAATAGGAATATTAATGGTAACAATCTTTGCTTCAGCTGTGTCGCGTCTATAGTCGGGACTATGACGGACCCGCGACCCGAGGATGCACCCGGCGGCCAGGACGCGCTGCGGTCCCGCATCCTGGCCGCCGCCACCGCACTCCTGAACCGTGAGGGCCGCGACGCCCTGACCACCCGCACGGTGGCGGCCGCCGCCGGGGTACAGGCCCCGACACTCTACCGGCTGTTCGGTGACAAGCAGGGCCTGCTCGACGCGGCGGCGCAGCACGGCTTCGAGACGTATCTCCGGGACAAGGAGAACCGGGACACCGCCGCGCCCGGCACCGATCCGGCCGACGAGCTCCGCGCCGGGTGGGACCTTCAGGTCGGCTTCGGGCTGAGCCACCCGGCCATCTACGCGCTGATGGCCAGTGCGCCCGGGCCGGGCCAGCCGTCTCCCGCCGAGGTGGCCGGCCGCGAGCACCTGCGCCGCAAGATCCGGGCCCTCGCCCGGGCCGGGCGGCTGCGCGTCAGCGAGGAACGCGCCGCCCTGCTGTTTCACGCCGGGTGCCGGGGCCTGGTGCTGACGCTGCTGTCCCTGCCCCCGGCCGAGCGCGACCCCGAACTGTCCGCGCTGGCCCGCGAGAGCGCGCTCGCGGGCATCCTGACGGCGGGCGTGCCGGCGGCTAACCCTGGACCCGTGGCGGCCGCCGTGCAGCTCCGCGCCCACCTGCCGCAAACCACTCGGCTGAGCCCAGGCGAGCGGGCGCTGATGGACGAGTGGCTTGCCCGCCTCGCGGCTACGCCACAGAGCTCAGGGCCGGAGGACGCGCCGGCCTGACCGGACGCCGCCGCCGTCAGGACGCCGAGGGTTGGTCCGGTCCCAGCGGAGACGCCGCGAGATGGTCGAGCCAGTCCTGAGGGCTGTCATACACGGCCGCCGCTCCCGTGAACTGGGCGGTGCCCCCAGAGCGCAAGGCGACGGTCGCCACGCCGGCCCCCCGCGCGCTCTCGATGTCGAAGGAGGTGTCTCCGACCATCAGGACCTGCGCCGGGTCCAGGCCGAGCTTGCGCACAGCGGCCTGCACGATGTCCGGTTGCGGTTTGGACTCCTCGACCTCGGAGGCCGTCGTGTACTCCGTGAAAAGGTCCTGCGCGCCGGCGACCCCCAGCAGGTCACGGACCAGCGCCTCGTCCGCCGAGGTACCGACGATGAGCCGCAGTCCCTGCGCCTGCAGGGCCACGAGCAGGGGCCGTACCCCCGGCTGGGCCCGCAACCGGGGCAGCTCCTCTGCCTGAAAGTGGCGCTTCCAGCCGTCGCTGAGGGCCTCATAGCGGGGATCGTCCTTACCGATGCCCGTCAGGTGCGGCACGAGCTGGTCGCCGCCCATCCCCATCAGGGGCCGGACCTGCCCGAAAGTCACCTCGATTCCCTGGTCGGCAAAAGCGCGCACCCAGGCGCGAGCATGGCCGTCGTTGCTGTCTACCAGGGTGCCGTCGAGGTCGAAAATTACGCCGAGATAGGAAGACATCCGCACAGGGTAGGCCGCTGGGCCAGCGCACCTGCATGGTCAGAGATGATAGGGGCTTTACCTGACCGGGAGACGCCCGCTCACCTGTGCCCCAGGCACCCCGACTTCAGGCAGATCACACCGGCGCACCTCTCCGGACGTGAAAGAAGCGTCATGGCCCCCGGCACCCCCGCGCTCTAGAATGAGGAAGATGAGCCGCCTCAAGCCTTCCTCCCGGCGTTCACGCCTCTGGACCGGCCTCGCGCTGCTGGGGGTGCTGGCCCTGGCCGCCTGGATCAACCTGCCTGTGGTCGGCCGCCTCTTCGACCGCAGCGGGGAGCGCGTTGCGGCGCTGCCGGCCGCCGCACCCTTCCGGACCGGGCAGCGGGTCCTGATGCTCTCGCCCCACCCGGATGACGAGACGCTGTGCTGCGGGGGCATGATCCAGCAGGCTCATGCGGCCGGAGCGCAGGTCTATATCGCCTGGATGACGGCCGGCGACGGCTTCGAATTCGACGCGGCCCTGACCGAACGCACGCTGCGCCCGGGGCCGCAGAACATGCGCGAACTGGGCAACACCCGCACCGCCGAGACGGGGCGGGCCGCCGCCGTTCTCGGCGTGCCCAGCGGGCGCACGTTCATGCTGGGCTACCCCGACGGCGGCCTCTTCCGGCTGTTCACCACCAACTTCACGTCGCCCTACACCGCGCCCCGGACCCGCGCCGACGCCGTGTATGTGCGCGGCGCCCTGACGCCCGGCGCACCCTTTACCGGCGAGGCGCTGGAAGCCGACATCCAGCGGGTGCTCGACCGCGTGAAGCCCGACCTCGTGCTGGCTCCCGCGCCGCAGGACTTCCACACCGACCACCACACCCTGTCGTACATCGCGCTGCGGCTCATGGCCGAGCGGCAGCAGGCCGACCGCCTGCGCTTCTGGGTCATCCACGGCGGGCTGGAGTGGCCGGTGCCCAAGGGGATTCACGAGGCGCTGCCCCTGACCGAGCCTCCCCTGGCCAACCGCCTGCCCTGGACCCGGGTGGACCTGACCCCCGAACAACGGGCGCGCAAGCTCGAAGCGGTGCGCGCCTACCGCACCCAGACCGCGATCGAGGCGCGGTTCATGGAGGCGTTCGTGCGGGCCAACGAACTGCTGAGCCCGCAGCCCCTGCCCGACTCTGCCCCGGCGCAGGCAGGAGAAGGCGGTAGCCAGTAGGAAGACTCTCCAGACGAATGGACAGGGAGTGCTGTAGCTGGGTGTGGCCGCCCCCTACCGGTGCCCGGATCAGCGGACCTCTTCCAGCAGGAATGCCTGCGGCAGAAAACAGGTCTGGGAGGACTCGCCCCGCCCTTCCAGTTTCAGCAGGTGGGCCATATACAGCCGGGACAGGCCGTGAATCATGACGCGGGCGAGCTGACCCGGATCAGCAGCCAGGGAATGCACGAACGTCTCCTTGACCGTGAGGCCATTGATCTCGGCCCCACTGACCCGGAGTTCGCCGCCGGGGGTCAGAACCAGGGGCAGGCTCAGACTGAAGTCGGCCCGGTTCAGGCCAGTGCCGGGCAGCTTCATGACGGCCGACAGGGTCGCAGCGACGGCCGCATCCGCAAAGGAGCACGTTCCCTCAGTCAGGTAGACATCGATCTCCTCGTAGCCCAGTGCACTGAGCACCTCCACGGTCCGGCACCGGAGCTCGCGGAGAAACCCTAAGGTCTCCTGCTCCCGCCGCTCGCAGGCGGCCAGCACCCGGGCAAAGTCGAGCGCACCGGGCACGGGGCCGCCGGGTGAAGGGGCGACGGGCCGGGCTCGGCGGCCGTTGGCCAGGGGAAGTGAAGGCATGGTCACTTAACATGGCAGAAGGCGTCAGCCGTGAGCTGCCCGGCAAGATGAAGCTCTATTGGCCCAGATTGCCGGAAGATTAATACTTTCCTAAAGGCGGCCTTAACCCTTGGTTATTTTTCATTCAGATCTATAGGACAAGGCACAGGCCGATCCCCAGAAGAGTCGGCCCGCCGAGAGTACGCTGCGTCAGTCTTACCGTGTGGGCACCGCAGGAATCTGCCCCCGCCGCTGTCTGCGGGCGAGCAGCCACAGCCCCCCGAACACGGCGGCCGCCGCCGCGAAGCCCAGTGCGGCCGCCCACTGCACGAAGCGCACCGTCTTGAGTTGCAGCGGGTAGATGTTCTGCGCCCGGAGATACGTGTCACTCACGTACCGCGCCCCTTCAGCCGTCCGGCCCTCCAGGAATGCTCCCGGATCCCGGATGACCATCTCCTGCGACGAGCCGATCAGGGTGCCCGGCCCGCTGTCTCCGAAGAGGGTGCTCTCCGCCGCGCTCGACGGCGTCACGAGCTGCACGAGCTGGGCGTCCCGGCCGTACCACCAGCCGGCCGCCAGCGTTACCAGCAGCGCCAGTACGCACAGCAGCGCAAGGACCCCCAGGGGCCGGACGAAACGGGCGAGCATCCGCCGATCAGCCGCCGCTGCTGGCGACGAACTTGAGGCTGATGGTCAGCGTGTCGTTGACCTGCCCGCCGATGCGGCTGTTCTTCACGCCGTAGTCGCTGAGCTTCACCGGAAAGCTGGTGCTCACGGCCAGCACGTTGCCCTTCAGGCCCGCCGAGGTGGTGGCGGCGCTCGCCGGGGTCAGCTTGACAGTGGCAGTGCTCGTGACGTTTTTGGTGACGCCGTTCAGGGTCAGGGTACCGTTCACGGTGTATTTGTCACCGCTCACGAGTTTGACCGAGGTGGTCTTGAAGGTCACGGCGGGGGTCTTGTCGAAGTTCAGCCAGTCGGCGCTCTTCATGTGGGTATCGCGCATGGCGTTGCCGGTGGTGATGCTGGCGCCGTCCACGTTCACGGTGCCGCTGCCGCTCTTCGTGGCGGCGTCGTAGCTCAGGGCGCCGCTCACCTTGCTCGTGCGGCCGGTGAAGTTTTCGACGCTGGTCTGGCTCTCGGCCGTCATGAGGTTGAGGGTGGTGGCGCCGGTCACGACGGTATAGGTCACGGGGGCGGCGCTGGCCACGGGCAGCGCGAGGGCAATCAGGCCAATCAGGGTCAGTCGCTTCATGAAATCCTCCAGAGGACGGGGGTACGGGCGCAAGAGCAGGAATGTCCGGCGGAACGCAGAGCGCGGCGCCTCCCCTGCCTGTCTTCACCGTACCCAGCCTGGCTGTGCGCTACCTGTGCGCCGGGCAGAAGCACGCACAGGGTCCGCACAGCCTGCCGTGCTATGCCGTGGGCATGACCGCCGCCCGTCCCCTCCCCCGCCTCCTGATCGTGGAGGACGACCCGGGCATCCGCGACTACCTGCAGGTGGGACTGCGCTACGAGGGCTTCGAGGTGGACACCGCGCCCACGGCGGGCGAGGGCCTGAGCCGCTACGCCGCGGCGGGCGCGGACCTCATCATTCTGGACGTGATGCTGCCCGGTCCCGACGGCTACGCCTTCCTGCGCGACCTGCGCAGCCGGACCCCGGTGCCGGTGCTCATGCTCACGGCGCGCGACAGTATCGAGGACCGCATTCGGGGACTCGAAGGCGGCGCCGACGATTACCTCGTCAAGCCCTTCGCTTTCGGAGAACTCGTGGCGCGCATCCGCACCGTGCTGCGCCGCAGCCGGCCCGACATCGTGGAACTCGCGCGCTACGCCGACCTGGAACTCAACGGGGCCACCCGCGAGGCCTTCCGGGCCGGGCGGCGACTGGACCTGCGCCCGACCACCTTCGACCTCCTGCTGTTCATGACCCGCCACAGCGAGCGGGTCCTGCCCAAGCAGATCATTCTGGATGCCGTATGGGGCCGGGAGTTTCTGGGCAGCGACAACGTCGTGGAGCTGTATATGGGCTACGCCCGGCGCGCCCTGGGCGACCCGCCGCTGCTGCATACGCTGCGCGGCGCGGGCTACCTGTTGCAGGAGCGGCGGTGAGGGCCGGCGTGCGGGCCACCGGGGGCCGGCTGCGGCGCGCCCTGCTGCGGCTGCCACTGGAACTGCGCCTCTTTCTGGCACTGCTGGTGACCATCCTGATCGTGACGGTCAGCATGTACGGCCTGGTGCTGCTTCAGGCCCGCGACTACGCCGAAAACCAGTTGCGCCAGACGCTGCGCCAGGAGTTGACGCGTCTGGACTGGCCGGGCGGCCCCCTGGACCACCGCCTGCGGGCCACCGCGCAGGCCCGGGACGCCTGGGGGGTCTGGGTCGCGCCCGGACAAGCCGCGCAGTTCACCGACGGCCTGCGCCGCCCCGGCCCGCCGCCGCCGGCCCTAGAGAGGGCGCGCCAGGGCCTGCCCGCCGAATACCGCACCCCACACGCGCTCGTGGTGCTGCGTGCTGTACCGGGTGGCGTAGTGGGTCTCTCGGCCAGCCTCGACAGCGTTTCGGACTTCGTGCTGCGGCTGTGCCGCCTGAACCTCCTCATCGCGGCCGTGCTCGTGACCGTGGCCTGCGGGGTGGGTGTCGGCCTGATCCGGCTGGGGCTGCGGCCCCTGCGGCACATCACCGCACAGGCCCGGGAACTGTCGGCCAGCCGGCTGCACCAGCGCCTCGCAGTGCCGGACAGTCAGGACGACGTGCGCGCGCTGGCCCAGAGCCTCAACGGCATGCTCGACCGCCTCGATCAGTCCTTCGGCGACCTGCGGGCCGAGGAGGCGCGCACCCGTGCCTTCGCCGCCGACGCCTCGCACGAGCTGCGCACGCCTCTCACGGCGCTGGGCGGCTACCTGGAGGTGCTGGCCCGCGCCCCCGAGGACCGGCAGGTGCAGTGGGAACTGCTGCTCGCGGCGCGGCGCGAGGCCGACCGGGCGGGGCGGCTCGTCGAGGACCTGCTCACCCTGACGCGCCTGGATTCGGGCGAGACGCTGCGCCCGGAGCCGCTGGAGGTGCGGGGCTGGCTTGATCAGCTCGCGGCGCGCGTGCAGCCCATCATGCCGGAGCACCACCTGCGCGCCGAGGTCCAGGGCCTGACCCAGCTGTGGGTGCAGGCCGACCCGCTGCGGCTGGAGCAGGCGCTGTGGAACCTGCTGAGAAACGCCGCCCGCCACGCGCCGCACGGCTCGGCCATCGTGGTGCAGGCGGTGCAGGGGCTCGACACGGTGACCTTCGAGGTGCAGGACGAGGGACCGGGGTTCACGCCCGAGGGACTGCGCCGGGGCTTCGAGCGGTTCTACCGCGCCCAGCGCGACCCCAGCGGCGCGGGCCTGGGCCTCGCCATCGTGCAGAGCATCGCGCGGGCCCACGGCGGCGCGGCGCGCCTGGGCAACCGCCCCGGCGGCGGCGCCTGGGTGCGCTTCACGGCCCCTGCCTGGCCGCGCGCCAGTCAGGCCCCGGCCTGAACCCAAGCCTGGGAAGGCGCAGGTCCGCGCGGCCCACGGCCATCAGTCGTCGCCGCCGGGCGAGTTGCTCCAGCCGGTACGGGGCTGCGCCGGGCGACCCGCGGTGGCCGTAAGTGGCGACTGGGCAGCCAGGGCGGCCTGCATGGCTTCCCAGGTACAGTCCCAGGACCCCTGGGCGAGCAGGGCGTCGGCGCGGCGTTGCCGCAGCTCATGGTCCTGAACCAGCGCCTCCGAGATGGCCGCCACGAACTCGTCCACCCCGTCGGCCACGCTGACCAGACCCTGCTCGCCGTAGGGCCGCACCACGTCGCGGATGGGGGACGAGACGACCGGCACGCCCGCCGCGAGGTACTCCGGGGTCTTGGTCGGACTGATGAACTCGGTCGCCTCGTTGACGGCGAAGGGCAGCAGCGCCACGTCCCAGTGGGCCAGGTAGGCAGGCAGGTCGGCGTAGGATTTCATACCCAGAAAGTGCAGGTTCGCGGCGCGCGGCAGGTCCTCGGGAGCGATCTTGACGACCGGCCCCAGCAGCACGATCTGCCACTGCGGGCGGCGGTGGGCCAGCTCGCCGATGAGGGCGCCGTCGAAGCGCTCGTCAATGACCCCGTAGAAGCCCAGGCGCGGCCGGGCGAGCGGGGCCTGGTCGTCCGGATCGGGCAGGGTGCGGCGGGCCTGCGCGAAGTGCGCCACGTCCACGCTGGAGGGAAAGGGATAGACGTGGGGGTGCTGCTCCCGCTTGGCCTCGTAGAGTCGGTGCCCCCCCGTGAAAACCACGTCGGCGCAGGCGAAGAGCTGCTGCTCGCGCTCCCGCAGCTGCGGCGGGGCATAGCGGAAATTCGCCAGTTCGTCCATGCAGTCGTAGACCACGCCGCTGGTGACCAGACCGCCGAGCAGCGGGAGTTGCATGGGGGTGTAGACCCAGGCCAGAGGCGCGTGGACTCCCTCCTGCTCCAGGAGACCATGCACGAGCCGCCGGGTCTCCGCCTCAGCCATGTGGACCGGCAACCCAGCCGGAAGCTGCGGCTGCACGACGGTGACGTTGCCCTCACGGCGCACCTGGAGCCCCGCTTCCGGCGCCCCGGTCGCCGGGTCCTCGACGTAGTACACCCGGCGGTCGCGGGCCGCGCGGCTCATGAGGTGCTGGGGACGCTGGTACACAAAGTCCCAGCGCAGGTGCGACAGGCACAGCAGATCAGGTAGGGTGGTCAAGAGCGTCTCCTCGGGTGGGCTCCGGCCGGAGGGCGCCGCAGCTCCGCTCCGTCCGGGTGAGGCAGGCCGGGCGGCCTACAGAAACAGGGGCGTGAGTTCGTGGGTCCAGTAGTGGTCCAGCGCCTGCCCCAGACTGGGCAGCAGCTGGCCGCGCGTACTGCGCAGCACGCTGTAGCGGGGGCGGGGCACCTGCCGCTGGGGCAGGGCGGTCAGGGGCCGCACCTGCTGCCGGGACAACCCCAGCCGCTCGGCCAGCGTGCCCACGAGGTCCCCCCAGGTACTTTCTCCCTGGTTGACGAGGTGCCACAGGCCGCTTTCCCCGTCAATCAGGAGGTCCAGGCTGGCGTGAACGAGGTCGGGCAGATAGGTCGGCGAGAAGTGGTGGTCGAGATCGAGATGCACCTGGCCGCCGCCCTGGAGGGTGCCCAGCGCCTCGCTGAGAAAGTCGCGGCTCTCGCGGACGCCGAACAGCCCCGAGCTACGCACGACGAGGGCGCCCGGGCAGGCGTCCAGCACCCGGCGCTCAGCCTGCCACTGCGCGCGGCCGTAGGCGTTGACCGGCGAGGGCGTTCCCCGCTCGGTGTAGGGCGCGCCGCTCTCACCCGCGAAGACCTGATCGGAAGAGAAGGTCAGGAACTGCGCCCCCTGGGCGGCGCAGGCCGAGGCCCAGCGGGTCTGGCCCACCACATGGGTCTGGAAGAACTGCCGGGCGCGTCGCTCGGCCTCATCGATCTGCCCGTAGCCCGAGGCGTTCACGACCGCCCAGGGCCGCCCAGCTTCCCCGAACGCCCCGAGAATCTCGGCCCAGGGAGCATTCAGGACCTCCGAGGGCCACTGGCGGTAGGCCAGGCCACGTTCCCGGCACAGCTGGGCCAGCGAGCGCGCCAGGAAGCCTGCCCCGAGGATGAGCAGTGGACGCGCCGGGGGCAGGCGCGCCGCCGGCGCGGGCGAACCGACCGGCGGATAGAACAGCCGCTCGGGCCGCTCCCAGAAGCCCGGGGCAGCCAGGGTGGGATGATCCGGCACCCCGCCCGCCGCCCGCGTCCGCAACAGGCCGGCCAGGGCCGTAGGACGCGGCGTGCCCGCGCGCACGTCGAAGGCCCCCGGCTCGTAGTAGCCGCCGAAGGACGTGTGCAGCGTGTTCCAGTCGAAACTGCCCAGCGCCGCCCAGGACGTGACGGCGCGGATGTCGGCCCCCCCCGCCCGCGCGCCCTCGGCCGCTCGCCAGACCATCTCGAACCAGCGCAGCTGCTCCTCTCGGGTGCAGCCCAGGTGAACCTCGGTGACGGCCACGGGCAGGTCGTACCGCTCCCAGGTTTCACGCAGCAGGGCGCCGAGCCCCACCGTCTGGTGGCAGATCCTCACCGCCTCGATGTCGGCGTGGGTCGCGTTGCGGAAGCGTTCGGGGTACTGCTCCGCCTGCTCGTCGAGAAAGCGCTCACTGGTGACGTAGTAGTCCACGCCGATGATATCGGGCGCGCAGGGGTGATCGCCGAACCACAGCAGCTCCTCGGTCGCCGCCCCGGAGGCCAGCAGGTAGGCCCACAGCGGATGCGCCGGCCCGACCCGGCCGCACAGCAGGTCGTAGGCGAGCCAGCGCCGCTCATTCTGGAAGTCCGCCTCCGGTTGCATGGCGGCCGTGGCCTGTGCCCGGCCCAGGTCGTCGGTCTGGACCAGCTGCGCGAGCGGCTGCACCTCACGGATGGCCTGCATGGCGAGTACGGTGCCCCGGCACTCGTTGAGCACCATCCGCACGAAGCTCTCGTCCGAGGTGTGGTGCGGATACCACACGCCGTACAGTCCGCTGAACCTCGCGGTGGTCAGGGGCTCGTTGACCGGTGTGTAAGCCGTGATCCAGGGATAGCGCCGGGCCACCTGACCGGCGTACGCGGCCAGTTTCTCCGGGAACTCGGGGTCGAGCAGGCTGGTGTAGCGGGGGCCACTGCCGTGATGCAGCAGCGTGGCGATGGGTTCGAGACCCAGGGTGCTCAGGCGGGTCAGGCGCTCGTCGGTCCAGCGCCAGTCGGGGCAGTCCAGGCTGTCGGGCGCAACCTGTTCCCACAGCACCGGATAGCGCAGGCGGCGCGCCCCCAGGCCGGCCAGCAGGTCGAGGTCGCCGGGACGGTCCAGGTGTCCGCTCTGCTCCAACTGGTTGAGATAGGTGTCGCCGACGCGGTTGAAGGTGCATTCGATCCCGAGCCACAGCTCTAGCGGAGACTGGGCCCCGGGAGAGATGCGCAGCGGAAAGACAGGTTGGGGTGCAACACTCATACAGACTCCGATGAAAGGGGTGCAGGTGGACCACCTGGTCCGGCCTGGGCAGACCGGCGCACCTCTTTCCTCTCCGGCAGGACGGGCGAACGGACAGGCAGAAGCCGAAGAGGCGCCAGCACACGACCACCCCGCCAGATTTGCCTGGATACGGCGGGTGGGTAGGGCCGCTTCCGACAAAACGACCAAAACGCTGCCACAGCGCCAGAACGCGCTGCCAGGGCCACAGAAACAGGCCCGGTCCAGAAACGCCCCCGCGGCCGTTTCCGGACCCGGTGGCCGTTCCCGGTAGCCCGCCGCCGACTGCGCCGCAGGTCAGGCCACTTCGGTAGTCTGGGCCACCCGGACCGCCAGAAAGGCGCGGCCCTGTCAAGGAGCCCTTAAACGAACCGGGGTCAGGATGTGCTGAGGGTCAAGGCAGCGTCATCGGACGCTCATCTGATATGAGCTGTGGGGAGGAGGTCAGGTTGCCGGCAGGCCGGGAGGAACATGCGCCAGGGCGTACGCCGTTGCCTCGTCGGCCGGAACAGCATGGCAGAACAGATACCCCTGGCCGTAGCGGCACCCCAGTTCCTCGACAGCCCTGACCTGCTCGGGGGTTTCCAGGCCCTCGGCGATCACGCGCAGATCGAGGTGATGGGCCAGCGTCAGCACGCTCGCCACGATGGCCCGTTGCCGCGCTCCTGCGGGCAGTGGGGCGACGAAACTGCGGTCGAGTTTCAGGGTACTAATGGGGTGGCGCTGCACGGCCACGAGCGAGGCGTACCCGGTGCCGAAGTCGTCAAGCGACAGGGGCACGCCGAGCCCGGCCAGGGCGTGCAGATGCGCCACCGCCTCGGGCGCGTCGATGAGGGTACTCTCCGTGACCTCGAGTTCCAGACCCGGCGGAAACGCGAAGCCCAGCAGCCGGCTCTCCGGCTGCGCCGCGTTCAGAAGCTGCTTGCCGCTGATGTTCACCGCGAGCGTGAGGTGGGCAAGTTCGGGCGTCGCCCGCCAGGCACGCAGTTGCCGCGCCCCCTCCTCCAGCACCCAGGCACCGAGGGGACCGATCAGGCCGCAGGCCTCCGCGACGCCGATGAACTCGGACGGAGGCAGCAGGCCCCGCACCGGGTGCTGCCAGCGCACGAGCGCCTCAAAACCGGTGCAGGCGCCGTCACTCAGACGGATCACCGGCTGGTAGTGCAGGGTCAGCTGCCCCTCCGTGACCGCCTCACGCAGTTCGCGTTCGGTGTTCAGGCGGTGGATCACCGAGTCGTGCATGCTCTGGTCGAACAGCTGCGCGCCGTTCTTGCCCGCCTGCTTGGCCCGGTACATCGCGGTGTCGGCGTCACGCAGGGGTTCCTCGACACTGGTGTAGGCGCTGTCGGCCAGCGCCGCGCCGATGGACAGCGTGACCTCGACCTCGTGGCCAGGCAGGCGCACGGGCCGGCGCATCGCCCCCATGATCCGGGCGATGATCCGCATGACCTGGGTCGCGCCGTAGGGACTGTCGAGCAGCACAGCGAACTCGTCGCCTCCTAGCCGCGCCACCGTGTCCGTCCTGCGCACGACCCGCTGGAGCCGGGCCGCCACCTCCAGCAGCAGCCGGTCGCCGACGATGTGGCCGTAGGCGTCGTTCACGTCCTTGAAGTTGTCCAGGTCGATGAACAGGACGGCGTAGGAGCAGTCGGGCTGACGTCTGAAGCGCTCCATAGCGTGTTCGAGGAGACTGTAGAGCAGCGCGCGGTTGGCGAGACCGGTCAGACGGTCGTGCAGGGCGTCGTGCCGCAGCCGGTGCTCGGTCTGCCTGCGCTCGGTCACGTCGTGCAGCGCGATTACCGCGCCGAGCAGCTCACCCGAGGCCGAGTACAGCGGGCCACCGGACGACAGCACCGTACGCGGGGTCCGGCGGTCGGGGGCGATCACCATCTCCTGATCCTTGACGGCTGCTCCCCGCAGCGCCCGCAGCAGGGGCAGGTCGTCGTCCGGCAGGGGCGCCGCGCCGTCCGGGCCGTACAGCCGGTACTTGCCGCTCCACTCAGCGGGCTGCCCGGCTTCCGGCCCCTGGCCGTGCCACTCGCGGGCCATGCGGTTGAAGAGGGTAAGCTGCCCGGCGGCGTCGCAGGCCACGATGCCGTCCTGAACGTTTTCCAGCACGGCCTCCAGAAAGGCGCGGGCCACCTCCACCTCGTGCAGGGTGCGCAGGCGCGCGGTGATGTCCCGGCCCTCCATGACGATCATCTCGGTGGCTCCGCCCTCTCCGGAGACCGGGGTCAAGCAGAGGTCCACGCGGGCCTCCACGCCGCCTACACCGAGGACCGTCAGGTCCTGCCGGGTGAATTCGCCTGCCATCGCCCGGCTGAGGGCGCGCCGCAGCCCCTCGGCATTCTCCGGCGACGCCTTCCACCAGGGCGCGTCCACACAGGGCTTGCCCAGCACCTGCATCCGGCGCAGGCCCGTGAAGGCGAGCAGCGTCTCGTTGGCGTCGACAAGTAGGCCGTCGGGCAGCAGGGTCCCCTGAAACTCGAAGGTACGGTCGTAGACGTCGCGCAGCCGGTCGCGGTCACGCAGCAGTTCCCGCCAGCGCGCGTGATCGGCCACGACCACGCGCAGGGCCTGGAGGACCTCGGGAGGCGCGTCAGGCATTCCACTGACCCAGACGTCGGCCGCGCCCCCCAAAAACAGCCGAACGGCGTCTGCCGAGGGAGCGCTGGGGGCCGTCTCGATACGCGCGTCCGGAAAGCCGTAGGCACGGAGCAGCGGCCCGGCCATGTGAAGCAGATCGGGGAGATACGCGGGCGGCGGCCTCATCCGGACAGTGTGACCCGCGCGCCCCCACAAAAAGCTTTCGCCCGGCGCGGTGGACGCCGGCATGAACGGAGCGGAGGCCGGGAGCGGGCCTGTCTCGCACTCCCGCCCTGGCCTTCTTCGCTCAGGCCTGGGCCTCCTGCGGGGTCAGGCCATACAGCCCGGTGTACTTGTCGGTGAGGTACGTGAGGTAGGGCGCGGGGTCCAGGCCCCGCCCGGTCGCGCGCATCAGGAGCTCGTGGGGGGTAAAGGTGCGGCCGTGCCGGTAGATCTGGTCGGTGAGCCATTCACGCAGCGGAGTGTAGTTGCCCTGGGCGAGCTGGGCTTCCAGCTCCGGGTTGGCCTGCGCGGCCGCGCCGTAGAACTGCGACGCCATCACGTTGCCGATGGTGTAGGTCGGGAAGGACCCGAACAGGCCCGAGGACCAGTGGATGTCCTGTAAGACCCCCTGGCGGCCGTCGGGAACGTCGAGGCCCAGGTCGGCCTTCATGCGGGCGTTCCAGGCGTCGGGCAGCTCCGCCACCTCCAGCTCGCCGCCGATGAGGGCGCGTTCGAGCTCAACCCGCAGCATGATGTGCAGGTCGTAGGTCAGCTCGTCGGCCTCTACGCGGATCAGGCTGGGCCGCACCTCGTTCACGGCGCGGTGAAACTCGTCGGCGCTCACGTCGCCCAGCTGTTCCGGAAAGCGGCGCTGTAGGGCCGGGTAGTGCTGCCCCCAGTACGCCCGCGAGCGCCCGATGCGGTTTTCCCAGAGCCGCGACTGGCTCTCGTGGGTGCCGTAACTGCTGCCCCCCACGGCGTACAGGCCGACCAGGTCGCTGGTGAGAACGGTGCGGGTGAGGTCCGGAGCGATGCCCTGTTCGTACAGCGCGTGGCCGGTCTCGTGCAGGGTGCCGAACAGGGCCCCACTGAGAAAGTTCTCCTGGATGCGCGTGGTGATGCGCACGTCCTGCCGCGTAAAGCTGATCTCGAAGGGGTGCGCCGACTCGTCGAGCCGCCCGCGCGTGAGATCGTAGCCGAAGGTCTCGGCGGCGCTCAGGCACAGGTCGCGCTGCGTGGCCGCCGGGTAGTGACGGCGCAGGAAGTCGGTGCGGGGGGCGGGCCGCGCCTGGATGCGCCGCAGCAGCGCGACGTGATGCTCCCGCAACTGGCCGAACAGCGGCTCCAGTGCCGCGCCGGTCAGGCCGGGCTCGTACAGGTTCAGCAGGGCGTCGTAGGGGTGGTCCTCGTAGCCCAGGGCGTCGGCGAGGTCACGGTTGAGGGCCACCATGCGGGTCAGGACCGGCGCGAAAGCCGCGAAATCACTGCGCGCCTTGGCCTGCGCCCAGGTGGCCTGCGCCGCGCTCTTCAGGAGGGCCAGCTCACGGGTCAGGGCCTCGGGCACGCGGCGCATGGCCTGCACGGCGTCCAGCGCCTGGGCCGCGGCGGCCGCCTCGCCGGGGCGGTCGCGGGCGTCCTGGGCAGCGTGCTCGAAGGCCGGGTCCAGCGCGCGCTCACGGGCGAGCGCACTGACGGTCGCCAGTTGCTGCGCGCGGGTCTCGCCGCCGCCCGGGGGCATCTGCGTGCGGGCGTCCCAGGTCAGGAGGTTGACGACACACAGCAGGTCGTTCAGTTCGCCGGAACGGCGCTGAAATTCGGAAAGGGACTGGGTCATGGGGTGCTCCTGTCGGGGGAAAGGGCGGAAGGAAGGGCGCGCAACAGGGCCGGAACGATCTCTGCGGCGCGGCGCGCCGGCACGACGACGACGCCGTTGTCGTCACCGACCACGAGGTCGCCCGGATAGACGAGGACACCTCCCACGGCCAGGGGGACCTGAACCGCGCCGCCCTCACGGCGGCGGCCGGCCAGCGGCGTGACGCCGCTGCACACGACCGCGAACCCCAGGTGATGCACGGCGCTCACGTCGCGGCAGGCGCCGGCCAGGACGGCGGCCCGCACGCCCCGGCCCAGGGCCGCGCGGGTGGTCCGCTCGCCCCAGAAGGCGTGGGTGGCCGGCCCCCCGATCACGAGGACACTACCTGCCGGAGCTAGGTCCAGCGCCGCGTACACCGCGCCGAGTTCGGTGTCCTGGGGCGAGGCGGTCACCGCCAGCCCCGCAAAGGGACGGCGGGAATGCAACGGCCGGAAGCCGGGAGGCAGCGCGCCGCCCCCGTCCTGGGATTCGCCGTGCCCCAGCGCGTCGCTGAGGTCGCAGGTCAGGTCGCGGCCGGGCAGCGCGCGGTGCAGCTCATCGGCCAGGGCGGCCAGCTCCGGATCAGTCATTGGCGAGTGCCCAGAGCAGGCGTGCCCAGGCCTCCTGACCCTCGTACAGGCGCCCGATCCGGAAGAACTCGTTCGGGGCATGGATGTTCTCGTCGCCCACCGCGAAGCTGAACAGCAGGGTCTCCAGCCCCAGGACCGACCGGAAGGTGTCCAGGATGGGAATGCTGCCGCCCATTCCGACCTCCAGCGGCGACTGGCCATAGAGGTCCCGCAGCACCTTCAGGGCGGCGCGGCGGCCCGGATGATCGGCGGCCAGGGCGTAGGCGCGGCCCGTGTGGTCGCTGGGATGCACCTCCAGGCGCACGCCGGGCGGGGTCTGCGCCCGCAGGTGGGCGCGCAGCTTGTCGAGCACGTCGTCCGGGTCCTGACCGGGCACGAGCCGGCAGGTGAGCTTCACATGGGCCTCGGCAGGCAGGACCGTCTTGCCGCCCTCGCCGGTATAGCCGCCCCACAGGCCGTTGACCTCGGCCGTCGGCCGGTGCCACTGGCGTTCCAGGGTGCTGTAGCCGGCCTCGCCGTACACGTCGGGCGCTCCGGTCAGGTCCAGGTAGGCCGCGTCACTGTGGGGCAGGCGGGCCAGGGCCGCACGCTGCTCGCTGGACAGTTCCCGCACGCCGTCGTAGAAACCGGGCACCGTTACGCGGCCCGCCGCGTCGTGCAGGCCGGCGACCAGCGCGGCGGCGGCGTGCAGGGGATTGTGCAGCGCCCCGCCGTGCCGCCCGGAGTGCAGGTCGCGGGCCGGGCCGTACACACTGAAATCCAGGGCGGCGATACCGCGTCCGCTGACGGTCAGCGACGGAAAGTCGGCGCTCCACATCCCGCCGTCGGCACTGATGACGAAATCGGCCTTCAGCTCGGCCGCACGCTGCGCCACCAGGTCGCCCAGGTGCGCACTGCCGATCTCCTCCTCGCCCTCGAACAGGACCTTCACGTTCAGCGGCAGGCGCCCGTGCGCCGACAGGAACGCGCCGAGCACCTGCACGCTGAGCAATAGCGGTCCCTTGTCGTCGCTCACGCCCCGGCCGTAGAGCCGGTCGCCGACCACCGTGGGCGTGAAGGGCGGCGTGTTCCACAGCTCCAGCGGCTCGGGCGGCTGCACGTCGTAGTGCCCGTACACAAGCACGGTCGGGGCCTCCGGCGCCCCCAGCCACTGTCCGTACACGGCCGGGTGCCCGGCGGTCGGCCAGAGGGCCACGCCCTCCATCCCGGCCCGGTTCAGCCGCTCCGCGAGCCACCCCGGCGCGCGTTCCATGTCGGGCGCGTAGGCACTCTGCGCACTGACGCTGGGAATGCCCGCGAACTCGACCAGTTCGGCGAGGGAAGCGTCGGCGCGTTCCCGCAGCGCCTGGACGACCGCTTCCAGCGCGCCGGGCACGGGCGCGGCGCCGGGCCGGGGGCCGGGCCAGAGGGCGGCCATCAGCGGCCGCCGTCCACGCTGAGGACCTGCCCGGTGATCCAGCCTGCCTGCTCGGAGGCGAAGAACATCACGGCGCTGGCGATGTCCTCGGGGGTACCCAGACGCCGGAGCGCGATACCGTTCAGCAGTCGGCGCTGGCCCTCTTCGCCGTAGCTCTCCCACTGGCGCTCGGTGGTGGGGTTGCTGCGTACGAAGCCGGGGGCCACATTGTTTACGGTAATGCCCCACTCGCCCAGTTCGTGCGCGAGTTGCCGGGTCAGGCCGATCTGGGCCGCCTTGGCGCTGGCGTAGGCCTGGATGCCGGTCAGACTCACGCCCAGGCCCGCGCCGGAACTGATATTCACGACCCGCCCCCAGCGCTGACGCTTCATATGGGGAGCCGCCGCCTGCGCGACGTGAAAGGCGCCGTCCACGTTCACCCGGAAGATGGCCTGCCAGTCCTCCGGCGAGATCTCTTCCAGCGGGCGCCCCACCTGCCCCAGCACGCCCCCGGCATTATTCACCACGATGTCCAAGCGGCCCGTCTCCTGCGCGGCGCGCGCGGCCAGCGCCTGCACGGCGGCGCGGTCGGTCACGTCCACATGGGCCACCTGCAGCGGCGTGTCCATGGCCTGCGCCAAGGCTCCGGTCTCGGCCAGGCCCTCGTCGAGCACGTCGCAGGCATAGACGGCGCCGCCGCGCGCGGCGAAGGCCAGCGCGATGGCCCGCCCGAACCCGTGCGCCGCCCCGGTCACGATGACGGTGCGCCCGCCGAACGAGACGTTCACGCCTCCTCCCCAGCCGGGGGCCGGGCGGCGCCCAGCTCGGCCATGTTGGCGCGGTCCAGCGGCCGGCGCCCGTCCT
Organism: Deinococcus sp. Leaf326; assembly: GCF_001424185.1. Taxonomy (NCBI): domain Bacteria; kingdom Thermotogati; phylum Deinococcota; class Deinococci; order Deinococcales; family Deinococcaceae; genus Deinococcus; species Deinococcus sp. Leaf326. Next base: position 24,021 of record NZ_LMOM01000019.1, read on the forward strand.
CGATGTCGTGAATCAGGGCCACGAGCCGGGTGGTCAGGGGGGTGGGGACCCCGTGCAGCGCCCCGAAATGCACCACCCAGCCGAGCTGGGAGTCGACCTCGGTCCGGCGCCGGCGCACCGCGAGGTCGCGCCAGATGCCGCTGTGGGTCTTGGCACTGCGCCGGTTGAAGGCGACCAGCTCGTCCAGACTGGCCTGCGCCTCCGCGCGGCTGGCCTGGGGCAGGAAGGCGGCCGGGTCGAAGCCGTTGAAGGCCTCGGGCGTCACGCCGTGCGCCAGCGCCACCCGCATCACCTCGCGGCCCAGTTCGGTGTAGGTCTCGCGGTCCTCGGGGCGGTCCAGGGCGTCGGCGATGGAGTCGTTGGTCAGGGCTGTGGCGAACAGCAGCGCGCCGTAGCCCAGCTTGCTCCAGAGGTAGCCCATGATGTTCGGCGTGTGCACGGCGCCGGGCTCGAAGTGCCGCAGCAGGACGTGAACCTCCGCCGAGCGCTCACTCAGGCCGCCCGCTGGCTCACCGACGACCACCGCGCCGCGCCCGCCGTACAGCACGACGCCCGGCTCCAGGTAGTCCGCGCCGAAGTTCACGAAGCTGCCCAGCACCCGCTCCGCGCCCAGCACCTCAGCCAGCGTGAGGGTGTTCAGGCCGTTCTGGACCGACACGACCACCCCGTCCCCGTCCAGATGCGGCGCCAGGGCCTCCGCCGCCGGGCGGGTGTCCTGCGCCTTGGTGCACAGCAGCACCAGCGGCCAGGTGCCGCGCACCTCTTCGGGGGTGCAGGCCGGGGCCTGGACAGTGAACTCGCCGAAGGGGCCAGTGATCCGTAGGCCGCGCTCCCGGATGGCGCGCACATGTTCGGCCGCCTGGTCCACGAAGGTCACGTCCAGCCCGGCGCGGATGAGGTACGCCCCGATGCTGCCGCCGATGGCCCCGGCGCCCCAGATCAAGACACGCGGCGGCTGAGGTTGCGCGGTCATTGCCGCGCTCCATCGTCCAGCCAGCCGCTGTCCAGCAGCGCGCGGGTCTCCCCCACCGCCTCGGCCCAGATGGCGTGCATGTCCTCGTCGGGGCGTTGAAAGCGCCCGCCGTAGTTGCCCTCGCCCAGGTAGGCGCGCAGCTCCTGTGGGCCCAACAGGCGCAGGCGGTCGAGATTCAGCGCGGCCTTCTCCTCGTCGGGCATGACCACGCCCTCCAGGCGGGTCCAGGGGAAATTCTCCATCCAGGAGGCGTGGCTGGCGTTGCGGTCGGTAGCCTGCACCTGCGCCCACACGCGCGGCGCGTTCCACCAATTGTGGAATTTGACCTGAGCGCCGGGGTGGTCGGCCATCCACTCGCCGCAGAAGCCCTGCGCGGGCGAGTTGCCGCCGTGCCCGTTCACGATCAGGATGCGCCGGAAACCCTGCTCGTGCAGGCTGTCGAGCACGTCCCGCACAAGCGAGAGGTAGGTCTGGACGCGCAGGGTCACGCTGCCCGGATAGCCGCGGAAATACGGCGTGATGCCGTAGGGCTGCACCGGAAAGACCGGCACGCCCAGCGGCGCGGCGGCCTCATGCGCCAGCCGCGAGGGCAAGACGTTGTCCACCGCCAGACTCAGGTAGGCGTGCTGCTCGGTGCTGCCCAGCGGCAGGACGCAGCGGTCATCGGTCCGCAGGTACTCTTCGACCTGCATCCAGTTCATCTGTTCGATGGGGGTCATGTCCTCTCCTTGTCCTTGCGCCGCGCTTCGGCGGCGGGCAACACGAGCCCTTCGACGTCGCGCGGGTCGATCATGTGGCGGTATTCCAGGGCGGGCCGGTCCGGCGCCAGCGCCCGGACGCTGTCCGACCCGGTGGCGTACACGACCACGTCGGCGGTCCTCAGCAGTTCCTGCAACTCGGGCGCGTGCAGGTGCGTGGCCTGCACCCCTGCCACGTGCGGCGCGAAACGCTTGACCCCGGCCAGAAAGGTGGGCAGGAATTCCTCGAAGGTGGCGACCAGTGTGAGCCGGACCAGAGGGCTCAGGCCCGCCAGGGCGGCGCGGGTGGCCGGCGCGGGAATGAACCCCACCGGAATGATGGGCACGCCGGGCAGGCGGGCCTGGGTCTGCGGGAGGCGGTGGGCCAGGGCCAGCACCACATCGGCCCCGTGCGCCGCGCGCTGCTGCTCGGGCCAGCGCAGGTCGTCGAGGGTCAGGGCCTGCACCCGATCTTCGGGTCGTAGGGCCAGCGCGAGGTCAGCGGCGTAGGCGTGCGTGGCATCGGCGAACAGACCCACCAGCACCACCTTGACCCCCTCTGGGGCCGCCTGTCCGCCGCGCGCCAGCAGCACCTGCATGACCTCGCCGATCTGCCGCAGCGTGTAGCCGCCGCGCTCGGCCTGCCGGATGGTGTCGGCCAGCAGGTCGCGGAGCCACGCCTGATCCGGGCCGCTCGGTACGCGCGGCAGGTCGGCAACGTAGGTGCCGCGCCCGCGCGACGTGACGATGAGGCCCAGGCCCAGCAGTTCCTTGTAGACCTGCGCCACCGTGACGTGCGCCACACCCAGCCCCTGCGAGAGCTCGCGGACGCTGGGCAGCCGGGTCCCGCGCGCGATCTCCCCGCAGGCGATGCCGTACTCCAGTTGACCGCGCAGCTGCGTCCCCACGGGAACGTCGAGGCTGCGGTCTATGGCCAGGGGCCAGGGCAGGGCGGCGGGAACGGGGACCGGACCGGGGCCGGCGGCAGACACGGAAGTCATGGGCCTACCTTACTCAGCTCTCCCGCAGCGGCTGCGGAGCCGGCCGGATCATAGAGGTGACAGGCCACCTCGCCGCCCTCCGGCAGGGTCTGCAGGGCCGGGCGCTCGGCGGCGCAGCGCGCGAAGGCCTGCGGGCAGCGGGTACGGAAGGCGCAGCCACTCGGGATGTTCAGCGGGCTGGGCAGCTCGCCCTGAAGGGCCGGCGCGGCCGTGCGCTGCGCCGGGTCCAGTGAGGGCGCGGCGGCCAGCAGGGCCTGCGTGTAGGGGTGCCGGGGAGCGCCGAAAACCTGCGCGGTGTCGGCCACCTCGACCACGCGGCCCAGGTACATCACGGCCACGCGGTGCGAGAGATGCTGCACGAGCCGCAGGTCGTGGGCGACGAACAGCACCGTGAGGTTCAGGCGCTCCTGAAGTTCGAGGAGCAGGTTGACGACCTGCGCCTGCACGCTCACGTCGAGCGCCGAGACGAGCTCGTCGGCGATCAGGCACTCGGGTTCCAGCGCCAGGGCGCGCGCGATCCCGATGCGCTGGCGCTGCCCACCCGAGAACTCGTGCGGCAGGCGACCGGCGGCGCTCTGCGGCAGGCCCACCAGGGTCAGGAGTTCCTGCACGCGCGCCTCCTGCTCGGCCGGCGGGCGCATGCGGTGAACGCTCAGCGCCTCGCGCAGCACCTGCCCCACCGACATGCGGGGGTTCAGGCTGGAGTAGGGGTCCTGGAAGATCATCTGCACGCGGCGGTTGTAGGCCCGCAGCGCCGCGCCCCGCAGCGCCGTGACCTCGGTGTCGCCGTAGCGCACTGACCCCTGGTCCGGGTCGTACAGCCGCACGAGGCAGCGTGCCAGGGTGGACTTGCCGCAGCCGCTCTCGCCGACGATCCCCAGCGTCTCGCCCCGGCGCACGCCCAGGTGCACGTCGGTCAGGGCCTGCACGGCCCGCCGGGGGCCGCCCCGCCAGCGCTCCAGCAGCGAGGTCGCCACCGGGAAGGTCTTGGTCAGGCCGCTCACCTGCATCAGGGTGTCCGTACCCGGCCCACGGGGCTCCGGGCGTTCCGGTACGGCAGTCATGCGCTCACCTGCTGGGCAGGCGTGGCTTGCGGGCTGGGCAGTTCGGCGGCGTGGACGCAGGCACTGGCCCGGCCGGGCGCGATCTCCAGCAGCGGCGGCTCGGTGACCAGGCACTCGGGCGTGACATAGGCGCAGCGCGGCGCGAACGCACAGGCTGTCGGGGGCGTGTGCAGGTCCGGCGGCCCACCGGGAATGGGTTGCAGGGGCACGCGCTGCGCGCCGCTGCCGGGCAGGCTGCGCAGCAGCCCCAGGGCGTAGGCGTGGCGCGGCTGCCGGAACAGCTCCGTGACCGGGGCGGTTTCCATCAGGCGGCCGCCGTACATGACGGCCACCCGGTCGCAGGTCTGCGCGATGACCCCGAGGTCGTGCGTGACCAGGATGACCCCCATGTGGAGTTCCTCGCGCAGCCGCAGCAGCAGGCGCAGAATCTGGTCCTGGATGGTCACGTCGAGCGCGGTGGTGGGTTCGTCGGCCAGCAGCAGCTTGGGCTCGGAGGCCAGCGCGATGGCGATCATGGCACGCTGGCGCATCCCGCCCGAGAACTGGTGCGGGTAGTCGCGCAGCCGCGCGCGCGGGCTGGGAATGCCGGTGAGGTCGAGCAGTTCGGCGGCCCGGTCCTGGGCGGCGCGGCCCCGCAGGCCCCGGTGCTCGGCGAGGTTTTCGGTGATCTGCTCGCCCACGCTCAGGACCGGATTCAGGGCGCTCATCGGTTCCTGGAAGATCATGCTGATCTGGCCGCCGCGCACGCCGCGCAGCCGCGCCTGGGGCAGCGTGAGCAGGTTCTCGCCCCCGTAGACGACCTCGCCGGTCACGCGGATGGGAGGCTGATGCAGCCGCAGCAGGGCGCGCAGCGTCACGCTCTTGCCGCTACCGCTCTCGCCCACGATTCCCAGCACCTCGCCGGGGCCCACATCGAAGCTCACGCCCCGGACCGCGTGCAGGGTGCCGCCCGGCGTGGGAATACGGACGTTGAGGTCGCGGACACTCAGGAGGGGCGCAGTGGCCAGGGCAGTCTGAACGGAGGCGGTCATGCGCGGGGCCTCAGGGCGTCGGCCAGGCCGTCGCCGATCAGGCTGAAGGTCACGCCGGCCAGCGTCAGGGCCAGGCCCGGAAAGGTGCTGATCCACCAGGCGGTCGCCATGAAGTTCTTACCGTCAGCGACCATCACGCCCCACTCGGGCGTGGGCGGCTGCGCGCCCAGACCCAGGTAACCCAGCGAGGCTCCCAGCAAGATGCCCAGGCTCATGTCGGTCATGAGATAGACGATGGCGGGCGTGACCGCGTTGGGCAGCAGGTGGCGCAGCAGGATGCGGCTGGGGCTGTAGCCCAGGACCCGGCCCGCCTGGGCGTACTCGGCCTTCTTCTGGGTCATGACCTCGCCGCGCGTCAGGCGCCAGTAGCTGACCCAGCCGACCGCGCTCACCGCGATGTACATGTTCGTCAGGCCCGGCCCGAGCACGGCCACGATGGCGATGACGAGCACCAGAAAGGGAAACACAACCACGAGGTCGGCAATCCGGCCCACCAGGGCGTCGGCCCAGCGCCCGAGATACCCCGTCAGTGCGCCCAGCAGCGTGCCGAAAATGAACGGAAAGAGGGTGGTGAACACGGCGATCTGGAGGTCAATGCGGGTGCCGTAGATGACCCGGCTCAGCACGTCGCGCCCGAAATTGTCGGTCCCGAAGGGGTGGCGCGCCGAGGGCCCCTGCAAAATGGCTTCGTAGTCGAAATCCGTGGGGCTGAAGGGTGCGAAGCGGGCCGGAAAGGCCGCCGCCAGCACCAGCAGGGCCAGCAGCACGAGGCCGATCAGCAGCGTGGGTTTGGGCCAGCGCCGCCGCCGGGGCGCGGTCACGGAGGCGGGAGGAAGGGTCGCGGTGGTCAAGGCAGCCTCCTGGGGGCACGGAGCAGGCCGGACATCAGCTCAGCTCCACGCGCGGGTCGAGGCGGGAATGAATCAGGTCGGTGATCAGGAACACGAGCGAAACCACCAGAGCAAAGGTGAGGGTGAGGCCCTGAATCACGGGATAGTCCCGGCCGAAAATGGCGTCTACCATCAGCCGGCCCACGCCGGGAATGGCGAACACGCTCTCGGTGATCACGGCCCCGCCGATGAGGCCGCCGATGTTCAGGCCCAGCAGCGTGACGGTGGCGATCAGGGCGTTGCGCAGCACGTGGCGCGTCATGATGACGCGGGACCGCAGTCCCTTGGCCCGCGCGAACGAGACATATTCGGCCGTGAGCACCTCGATGACCGAGTTGCGCAGCGTGCGGACCAGCACGGCCGCGAGGTTCAGGCCCAGCGTCAGGGCCGGCAGGAACAGGTGGTACAGGTGATCGGTGAAGCTCTCGCCGTAGCCCCCGATGGGAAACCACCCCAGGCGCGCGCCGAGCAGGGTCAGCAGTTGCAGCGCCACGTAGAACACCGGCAGCGACAGGCCCACCTGGAACACGCCGCGGATCAGGGCGTCTACCCAGGTGTTGCGGCGCACGGCGGCCAGCACAGCCAACGGAACGGCCATCAGGACGCCCAGCACGGCGGCGTACACGCTGAGAAAGAGGGTGACGGGCAGCCGCTCGGCGATGAGCCGCAGCACCGGCACCTTGAGGCTGATGCTGTCGCCCAGGTCCCCCTGTACGAGCCGCTGCACGAACAGACCGAACTGCACGGCCAGGGGGCGGTCGAGGCCCAGCTCGCGGTTGGTGCGCTCCACGATCTCCGCGGTGGCGCGGTCGCCCAGCACCGCGCTCGCGGGGTCGCCGGGCAGCAGGCGCACGAGCAAGAAGACCAGCAGCATGACGGCCAGAAAGGTGGGAATGATCTGCACGAGACGTTTCAGGACGTAACTGTTCATCGGCGCTTCCCCGTTTGGGCGTGGTCGGTGGCCCAGGGCCAGGACCCGCCGTGCCCACGGGGGACACGGCGCGAGGGGGTCTATGGGGGGTCGGCCGGGCGGGGCCGCTGGACGAGCGACGCCCCGCCCGGCTACGGGTCTACTTCGTCAGCCAGGTGGCCGAGAAGATGTTGTTGCCCAGCGGAATCTGCACGAAGCCGTTGACCTTCTTGGACAGTGCCACCGGATAGGGCGTCTCGTACAGGTAGATGATCGGCGCGGCGGCGGCGTACAGGCTCTGGATACGGCGGTACTGCGAGGCGCGGGTGATGCGGCTGAGTTCCTGCTGGCTCTGCGCGAACAGCTTGTCGATCTCGGCGCTCTTGAAGCCCGTGTGGACCGACTCGATGTTGTCGAACAGGGCGTAGTAGCTCGTGATCTGCGAGGGGTCGTTGATATCGTTGGTCCACGCGGCCGTGCGCATCTGGAAGTCGTTGGCGCGGTAGCGCGCCGTCTTGGTGGCGGCGTCCACCTGCTCGATCTTGAGGCGCACGCCCACGGCCGCCCACATCTGCTGCAGGGCCGTGAGCAGGGCCAGGTCGTCGGCACTGCCGCTGGTCGCCAGCACGCTGATCTCGAAACCGCCCTTGTACTTGCTGGCCGCCAGCAGGGCCTTGGCCTTGGCGAGGTCGTAGGGAAAGCCCTTCTGGGCCGTGTCGAACAGCGGCGTAGTCGAGGACATGTACGAGGTCATGGGCTTGCCCGTGCCGTAGGTGACGACCTGGATCAGCGCTTCCTTGTTGGTGGCGTAGTTCAGCGCCTGGCGCACCCGCACGTCGCTCAGAGGGTTGTCGGCGCCGCTTTTTAAGGTGGGGCGGTTGTTCATCAGGATGGAGTTCACCTTCGTCGAGGGAAACAGCTCCATATCCAGGGCGGGGTTGCGCTTGAGCTCGGCCACGCGGCTCAGCGGAATGAACTCGGCCCCCTGCAACTCACCGGCCTGCAGTTTCAGGATGCGGGTGTTGTCGTCCGGGATGATCTCGAAACGCACGCTGTCGAGATACGGCAGCGCCTTGCCGTCGTCGCCCTTCTTCCAGTAGTAGGGGTTGCGCTTGAGGACCATGTACGAGCCGCGTTTCCACTCGCTGAGCACGAAGGCGCCCGAGCCGATAGGCTTCTCGGCGAAGGCCTTGGCCTTCTCGGCGTCGTTCTTGCCGGGCGCGGCCGTGAAGAGCTTCTGCGGCATGATGCCCGCATTGAAGGTCGCCAAGGCGGCCGGCAGGGTGGGGTCGGGCCGCTTGAGGCGCAGGGTGACGGTGCTGCCACTCACGGCAATGGTGTCGATGCTCGCCAGCGAGGAGCTCCAGGCCCCGGCGTCGGGCTTGCGGGCGCGGTCCAGCGACCACTTCACGTCGGCGCCGGTCAGGGCACTGCCGTCGGCGAACTTCAGGCCCGGACGCAGGGTCAGCGTCAGCGTCTTGCCGTCGCTCGAGGCCACGTAGCGGGAGGCGAGGCCAGGCTGCACGCCCTTGCCGTCGGCGGTGGGCTGAAGCAGGGTGTCGTAGAGGTTCGTCAGAATCCAGATGTCGAGGTTGGCGTCGTTGAGGACCGGGTCCAGAAACAGTGAATCGGCGTAGCGGCCGTACACGAGTTGCCCGCCCCGCGTCGCGGCCATGGCCTGCGAAACGCTGAGTGCGGCGACGAGAGTCAGTGCGGCCTGAGACAGTCGGTTCATACCTACCTCCAGAACATTCATAACAACTTGGCTGGTGTTATGGAAAACCATAACAGTTGGACCTATCTCCTGCAACTCCGGGCAGAGGGAACGGTCTAGGCAATGACCTATTGATCTCGGCGTAAATGATCATTGCTATACTGAGTGGGTATGTCTGGTTGGAAGCCCTCAAAACTCACCCGTGCCCAGCAGGAAGAACGCCGCCTCGC
>NZ_LMOM01000020.1 GCF_001424185.1 Deinococcus sp. Leaf326
CAGACGTACATGCGCATCAAGTCGACGGTGGAGACCGCGCGGTTGCGCGGTCAGGACCCCGTTGATGTCCTGATCAGCCTGCGTCGCTAATCACGTACGTTTTGCCTTTTCGACGACCATACGGACAAGTCACAACCAGAGGGGTGCGGCAGGTGCTGATTCTGGCTGCCTAGGCCGGAACCCTGCAATGTCCTGAACCGGCACCCTGTCCGGCGAATGGCGCTAGATACCCGTATCTTTTTCCAGTATGACCCGGCATTTTGGGTTCCTCCCCCAATTGACGTGGCACGATTGACAGCGTAGAGTTATCGGTAACTCAAAGTTAAACCCATAAGGAGTTCTATGCCTACAGGTCCAGTGACGCTGGCAGACGTGGCCCGTCGTGCCGACGTTTCACGCATGACCGTTTCCAAGGTGGTCAACAACAAAGCGGGGATTTCCGATGCCACCCGCGAGCGCGTCTACCGCGCTATCGACGAACTCGGCTACGTCGCCAACGGCGCCGCCCGCGCACTGTCGGCCGGGCGCACCAACACCCTGGGGGTGGTCGTGCCGTCCATCGGACCGCAGTACATCAGCGAGGTCATTCGGGGCGCCGATATGGCCGCCCGCGAGGCGGGGCTGGACCTGCTCATCTCCACAACCCAGGAAGACCTGCGGCACGAATCGCAGAATGTCGGTCGCCTGACCCACGGCCTCGTCGACGGCCTGCTGATGGTGCTGCCCCGCTCGGTCGACCAGTATTCTCAGGCGCTGCTGAGGGCGCACGTCCCGGTCGTGGTGGTGGCGACCGGCAACCAGAACTCGCCCTTTCCGCTCGTGGACGCCGACCATTACCAGGGCGCACGCGCGGCCATGCGCCACCTGCTGGACCTGGGCCATACCCGCATCGGCTTCATTGCGGGCCGTGCCGACACCGCCGCCAGTCTGGAGCGCTTCCGGGGCTATCAGGAAGGGCTGCTTACTGCTGGTCTGATTCCCGAGCCGCTGCTGGTCGAAGAAGGGCACTACACCCAGCCTGGAGGATTCGCCGCCGCGACGCGGTTGCTGGGGCTTGTGCCTGCGCCCACCGCCATCTTTGCCGCCAACGACCTGTCGGCGTTCGGCGCGGTCGAGGCCATCAAGGAACTGGGGCTGCGGGTTCCGCAGGACGTGTCGGTCGTCGGCTTCGACGACATTCCCCAGGCCAGTCAGGTGTTTCCGGCGCTGACCACCGTTCGCCAGCCCCTCACGGAAATGGGCCGGGCAGGCATCAAGCAGCTTCTCAACGTCCTACACGGCGCCGGGGCCGTCACTGACCGACTGGTCCTCGCCACCGAGCTGATAGACCGCGCCTCGACGGCGCCCCCACCTGTGGGCGAGGTCCCCAGCACCGCCAACTAGGGCGCTGCCCCAGGCAGCCAGGCCCGGGAGGCCAGATAAGAAGCCGGGGCTCCCGGGGCACGCCGTTTGTTCGCCAGCTCAGCACTCCACCGATCCAGAACGCCTGATACGTTCGGCACGTCCGCGTGCCACGAGGAGCCGCCATGAAGCACGCACGATGGACCGCCCTGACCCTTGTTCTGTCCAGCACGCTCGGCTTGGCCCAGTTGGCGTCGGCCCAGTCCAGCCTCGACCTGTGGCATCTCCAGACCACCGAGGCGGGCAAGGCGGTGATCCAGAAGGCCGTGGACCGTTTCCAGACGGCCAACCCCGGCGTGAAGGTCAATGTCAGCCCGACACCCAACGACACCTACAAGACCAAACTCAAGATCGCCTTCGGCGCCAACGCCGCGCCGTGCGTCTTCGCGTCATGGGGCGGCGGCCCGCTGTACGAGTACGTCAAGTCCAGCCAGGTGGTCAACCTCTCGCCCTTCCTGCAAAAAGACCAGGCGTTCTACACCCGCTTTCAGCCCGCCTCCTGGAGCGCCGTGACCTTCGACAAGCAGATCTACGGCATACCCGGCGAAAACACGGGCATCGCCGTGGTCATCTACAACAAGGCGCTGTTCGCCAAGTACAAGCTGACGCCGCCCAGGACATGGCCCGAACTGCTCAAGGTGGTCGCCACACTCAAGGGCAACAACGTGGCCGCCTTCTCGCTGGCGAACAAGGCCAAGTGGCCGGGCTCGATGTACTACGGCTACTTGGTCGACCGCCTGGGCGGCCCCGACACCTTCAGGAACGCGGTGCTGCGTAAAGGCGGCGGCAGCTTCGCCGACCCCGTGTTCGTCAAGGCGGGCACGCTGCTGCAAGACCTGGTGCGGGCGGGCGCGTTCGTGCAGGGCTACAACGGCCTGGACTACGACAGCGGCGTGTCGCGCCAGCTTCTGTACTCGGGCAAGGCCGCCATGGAGCTCATGGGTACCTGGGAGCTCGCCACGATCAGCAGCGAGAACCCCACCTTTGCCAAGGATATGGGCTTCTTCGCCTTTCCCACTGTGCCGGGCGGCAAGGGCAACGCGGGCAACGTACTGGGCACGGTCGGCGACAACTTCTACAGCGTCGCCAAGTCCTGCAAGACCCCCGAGCTCGCCTTCAAGCTGCTCAAGGCGATTACCGACACCCAGGCCGAGCAGGACCGCCTCGCCGACCGCCGCTTGCCGCCCGTCAAGGGACTGAAGGTCACAGACCCGCTGCTCTCGCAGGTTTCGGCCTTCGTGGCCAAGGCCCCCAGCGTGCAGCTCTGGTACGACCAGGACCTCGCCCCGCAACTGGGCGAACTCCACAAGGACACCAGTCAGGCGCTGCTGGGCCTGAGCATCACGCCGCAGGCCGCCGCCGACCAGATGGAGGCCCTCGCCAAAAAACTGGCCGCCGGCAAGTAGGCCGGGCCCCGCATGAACGGGGTGAGCATGGGAGCCACGTGGCCTAGTCGCTCCCGCCCCTGGGCGGCGCAGTCCTGCCTGGAACCCCTGCCCCGGCCCGGCCCGCAAAGGAGGGAAACCCCTTGAGTCTGACTGCCAAACCCGTCGCCGCCGCGCCGTCCCAGGCCCGGCGTGCCCGGCGTCCCCGACAGGACTGGATCGCCGTGGCCTTTCTGGCCCCCGCCGTCCTGATTCTGGCCGTCTTCCTGATCTACCCACTGATCGCCAACTTCCGGCTGTCGTTCGTGGACTGGAACGGCCTGGGCAACACCGCCCGCAATGTGGGCTGGAACAACTGGCTGGAGCTGAGCCGCGACGCGGTGTTCGTCAGGGCGCTCGGCAACAATGCGCTGCTGGCCGTCCTCTCGATCCTGATCCAGTTGCCCCTCGGTCTGCTGCTGGCTGTAGCCCTGGGGCGCGCCTCACGCGGGTCGGCGTTCCTGCGGATCGTGTACGTCGTGCCGCTGCTGATGTCCAGCGTCGCCATCGGCACGGTCTTCCGCAACCTGTACGACCCCAACTTCGGGGCCATCAACGTGGGACTGCGTGCTCTGCACCTGGACGCCCTGGCGCAGGACTGGCTGGGCGACCCGCGCTTCGCGCTGCTGTCGGTCATCGCCGTGATCTGCTGGCAGAGCATTCCCTTCTACATGCTGCTGTTCATGGCGGGGCTGTCGAGCATGCCCGCCGAACTGAGCGAGGCCGCCACCCTCGACGGCGCGTCGCCCCGGGTCGTCTTCTGGCGCATCACCCTGCCGTTCTTGCAAGGCACCATCCGCTCGGCGGCGGTGCTGTCCCTGATCGGTGCGCTGCGGTACTTCGATCTGGTGTACGTGATGACCGGCGGCGGCCCCACCAACGCCTCCGAACTCATGGCGACCTACATGTACCGCACGGTATTCAGCGGCTTCAACATCGGCTACGGCGCGGCCATTTCCAGCGCCATGTTCCTGATCGTGGTGGTCGTGGCCGGGCTGGCCCTGCGCCTGACCCGCCGCTACCAGACGGAGGTCTGACATGACTTCGGCTCCCCTGCCCCCCCCGGCCACCCGCCGCCCCGGCCCGTCCCGGCTACGCGCCCTGCCCGCCACGCTGCTCAAGGGGTTATGGCTGCTGCTCACCGCCCTGCCCTTCGTGTTCATGGTCATGCTCAGCCTCAAGAGTCGCGAGGAGTCGTACAGCACCTCGATGTGGACGCCGCCCCGCCAGGCCGACTGGAGCCACTACGCCGACGTGCTGCGCGGCCCCTTTCTGAGCTATGTCTGGAACAGCCTGTTCGTGGTGTCGGTGTCGGTCGCCCTGACCCTGCTCCTGAGCAGCCTGGCGGCCTTCGCGCTGGCCCGGCTGAATTTCCGGTTCAACGGGCCGGTCTTCGGGGTGATCGTGGCCGCGTTGATCGTGCCGGTGCACGTCACCCTCATTCCGATCTATCTGCTGACCCGTGCCGCGCACCTGTACGACACGTCCTTTGCCCTGATCGGGCCGTATGTGGCCTTCAGCCTGCCGGTCTCGATCTTCCTGCTCACGGAGTTCATGCGCCAGATCCCGCGTGAGCTAAGCGAGGCCGCCCAGATCGACGGCTGCGGCCCCTTCACCACCTACGCCCGCATCTTCTTGCCGCTCAGCCGGCCCGGACTGGTCACGGTGGGCATCTACACCGGCATCAACCTCTGGAACGAGTTCATCTTCGCGTATGTGCTCACCAGCACGCCCAGTCACCGCACGCTACCCCTGGCGATCTTCGACTTTCAGGGCCAGTACAGCTCGGATATTCCGGCGGTGCTGGCGGTGGTTACCCTGACTGCGCTGCCCCTCATCGTCGTGTACATCTTCGCGCAGGAAAAGCTGGTCAGCGGGCTGATGGCCGGGGCCATCAAGGGCTGAGGCCCACGTCCTCTCTCGCACATCTGGAGTCGCCATGTTACAGGTCAAGAACGGAAAAATCGTCGACGAGCACGGCCAGCGCGTGCAGTGGCGCGGCACCTGCACCGGGGGCTGGCTGCACCTGGAAAATTTCATCAACGGGTATCCGGGGGCCGAACACGCCGTCAAGCGAGCAATGCGCGAGTCGCTGGGGGCACACAAGGCCGACCTGATCTTCTCTCAGATGCGGGACCATTTCGTGACCGACGCCGATTTCGCGTTCCTGAAATCGCTTGGCTCGACTGCCGTGCGCCTGCCCATGAACTACCGCACCTTCGAGGACGACGCCCGGCCCTTCGAGCTGATCGAAGAGGGATTCGCGCAACTGGAACGCGCCGTCGAGATGTGTGCCCGGCACGGCCTGTACGCCATTCTGGACCTGCACGCCGTTCAGGGCTGGCAGAACACCGACTGGCACAGCGACAATGCCAGCCGCAATACCCTGTTCTGGCAGCACCCCCACTTTCAGGACCGCTTCGTACATCTGTGGACCGAACTGGCGCGGCGTTTCCGGGGCAATTCGGCGGTGGCGGCCTACAACATCATGAACGAGCCGGTCACCAACGCCCCTGACGGCCGCTTCGGCAGCAACGCCTACACGCCCGACTGGGAGGTCATCAACCGCGTCTACCACCGCACGGTGGCGGCCATCCGCGAGGTGGACCCGGACCACATCATCGTGCTGGAGGGCGACCTGTTCTCGACCCGTTTCGACGGCCTGGACGCGCCCTTTGCCGAGAATCTGGTGTACTCCAGCCACAACTACTCGGCGGCGGGCTTCGGCCCCGGCGTGTATCCCGGCCCCTTCCAGGGCTTCGAGGGATCGTTCGCCGGGCAGGTCACCCTCCAGCACTGGGACATAGATTTGCAACGCGAGATCTTTGCGGCGCAGGAGGGCACCCGCTTTGCCCAGAAACATGGCGTGCCGCTGTGGATCGGTGAGTTCGGCTCGGTGTACAACGGCCCCGGCGACGACCTCGCCAGCCGTGTGCGGGCGATAGACGACCAGATCGCCGTGTTCGAGGAATTCGGCGCGCACTGGACCACCTGGACCTACAAGGACGTGGGCGTGATGGGCCTCGTGACCCTGGACCCGCACTCGCCCTACCGCCGGCTCGCGGCCCCGGTGCTGGACCTCAAGGCACAGCTCGACACCGATTTCTGGATGGGCTGGCTGCCCACCACCCCCGCCAAGGCCAAACTCTCGGAGCTCGCGGGCCTGATCGAAGACGCCATCGGCGACCCCGAGATCGAGCCGGGGGCCAACCGCCGCTTTCTGGGGCAGGCTACCTTCGACCAGTATGTGGGCCACCTGCTCATCAAGCCGTATGTGGCGCTGTTCAACAACCTCAGCGATGACGAAATCCGCACGGTAATGGCGTCGTTCGACTTCAGGGCCTGCGTGGTCAACACGGGGCTGGCCGAGGTGCTGAGCAGACACATGAAGCCGGCCGAGCATGCCGGAGCAGCCCAGGCCAGAGAGACCCTGTTGACCTGAGCGCGGGCACGGAAGAAGGCCGTCGCCTCTGCTCTGGCGACGGCCTTCTTCCGTGTGCGGTGACCCTACGCGGTCCGGAGCGCCTGGGGCAGCTTCCCGGCAATGATCATCTCCAGCGCCTCGTCAGGAGTGATGTCCTCCTTGGGGGCCGTGCCCACCACGCGGCCGTTTTTCATGACCGTCAGGCGGTCGGCCAGATCAAACACGTCGTGCAGGTCGTGGCTGATCAGGAAGATACCCACGCCCTCGCGCTTGAGGCTCAGGATCAAGTCATTGACCTGCGCGGTTTCCTGTGGGCCCAGCGCTGCCGTCGGCTCGTCCATGATCAGGATACGGGCCTGAAAATACACCGCGCGGCTGATGGCGATGCTCTGGCGCTGGCCCCCCGAAAACCCCGACACCGGCTGGCCCAGGTTGCGCACGCTGACCACCCCCAGGCGGTCGAGCAGCTTGCGGGCCTCGAGTTCCATGGTGTCCTCGTCCAGCCGCCCGCCGCGCATGAGTTCGCGGCCCAGAAAGATGTTGGCGGGCACGTCGAGGTTGTCGGCCAGCGCCAGATTCTGGTAGATGGTCTCGATGCCCTGGCGCTGCGCGTCGCGCGGGCTGCCCAGCGTGACGGGCCGGCCGTCGATCAGGATTTCGCCGCCGTCGGCCGCGTAGGCCCCCGACAGGATCTTGATGAGGGTGGACTTGCCCGCGCCGTTGTGGCCCAGCAGCCCCACCACCTCGCCTGGGTAGAGGGTGACGTTCACGTCGTCGAGGGCCTGCACACCCCCGAAGTGCTTGGAGATATGGCGCGTTTCTATCAGCGGGGTCTGGGCGGTGGGGGCCACAGAGTTCGGGGCCGCGGGAGTCTGGTTCTGGGGGTGCTGTATCTGGGGGTGCTGGGTCATGGGGTCTGGTGCCTCCTTCGTTAGCGCCCGCTGCGGCGGCGGTGCCAGGTATCCAGGGTCACGGCCAGCACAAGCACCAGCCCCTGCATGATGTTCTGGGTGGCGCTCGACAGGTCGAGCAGCAGCATTCCGTTGATGAGGCTGGCCATGAACAGCGCCCCCAGGAACGCGCCCGGAATACTGCCGGTCCCGCCGCTGAGGCTGGTGCCCCCGATCACGGCGGCGGCAATCACGCTCAGTTCGGCCAGCGTGCCGGTCGAGTTGGTCCCCGCGTTCAGGCGCGCGGTCTGGATGGCGCCGGCCAGGGCGGCCAGCAGGCCCATCAGCGCGAACACCATGACGGTCAGGCGGGCGGTGTTGATCCCGGCCAGGCGCGCCGCCTCGGGGTTGCCGCCGTAGGCGAACACGTAGCGGCCAAAGCGCGTGGCGCGCACCACCCACATCATCACGCCGGTCACGGCCAGCATGAGCAGCACCGGCACCGGCATTCCGCGCGGCAGTCCGGTGCGCGGGTCGGCGTAGCCCACCATGACCAGAATGAACCCGGCGATGAGCAGCACGGTCACGGCAGTCACGAGCACCTGCACCGCCAGACTGCGCTGCGGCAGGCCGTTGCGGGCGCGCCGCAGGTAGTTGCGCACGTCCCCCTGCACGACCCAGGCGATCAGGGCGAGGCCCACCGCCCAGCTCCAGCCGCTGCCGATCGAGCCGCCCAGCCCGCCGCCGAACACCTGAAAGCCGTCCGAGAGCGGCGCGACCGTTTGCCCAGAGGTGAGCACCCAGGCGAAGCCGCGCCAAATCAGCAGGCCGCCCAGCGTGACGATAAAGGCGGGCACGCCCAGGTAGGCCACCCAGGCGCCCTGCACGGCCCCGATGGCCCCGCCCACCAGCAGCCCGGCCAGCAGCGTGACCCAGCCGCTCCAGGGCACGTCGGGCAGCAGCCGGGCATTCACGACCGCCATCACCATCCCCGAAACGCCCAGGATGGACCCGACCGACAGGTCGATCTGGCGCATGACGATCACCATGACCATGCCGCCCACCATGACCCCCACCGAGGCGGTCTGCACCGACAGGTTCCAGAGGTTGCGGGAGGTCAGGAACGTGCCGCCCGTGAGCAGATGAAAGGTGGCCCAGATCACGACGATGGCGACCAGCAACGAGGCCAGGCGGCCGTCGAGATGCAGGCGTTCGAGCAGGCCACCGGACGCGGAGCGGCGCGCGAGCACAGCGCGGTTTTGCATGGAGGTTCTCCCTGAGGGTGGCCGGAAGACGCGCGGGGTCGGCTCGGCTCGCCGCCGTCTTCCGAAGAGGTGGGGGTGGGCGACAGGCGCGCGGCAGGACGCGCCGCAGCTCCGCCAACGCACAGGCGCAGAGCTGCGGCGCAGACCGACTACCCCGGCCGGGGATTTCCCAGCCGGGCCGCGCTCCTCAGCGGCAGGCGGCGGGCGCGGACGCTCCGCTGACGCCCCGGCACACTTCGGCCTTGGTCGCCCAGCCGGCCGTGATGACCTGGTTCAGGTTGGTCTTGGTGATGACCACCGGCTTGAGCAGAATGCTGCTCACGCTGACCTTCTTGGGACCGGTGTTGAAGATCTGTGCCCCCGCGATGGCACTCGGCTTGGTGCCCCTGGCCAGTTGCACGGCGATCTTGGCGGCCTCGGTCGCCAGGGTGCGGGCGTCTTTCCAGACAGTGCCGGTCTGCTGGCCCCGCGCGATGCGGTTCAGGGCGGCCTTGTCGGCGTCCTGGCCCGACACGGGCACCTTGCCCGCCAGCCCCACCGAGGCCAGGGCCGCGACCGCGCCGCCCGCCGTGCCGTCGTTGCTGGCGACCACCGCGTCAATGCGGTTGCGGTTGGCGGTCAACATCTGCTCCATGTTGTTCTGGGCGACCTCGGGCTTCCAGGCCTCGGTGTACTGCTCGCCCACCTTCTTGATGGTCCCGGCCTTGATCGCCGCGCCGAGTACGTCCATCTGACCCGCGAACAGCAGGTCGGCGTTGGGGTCCGAGGGACTGCCCTTGATGAAGGCGAAGTTGCCCGACTTCTTGACGTTGTAGATCATCTGGGCCTGCAGGCGGCCGACCTCGCGGTTGTTGAACGACAGGTAGAACACGCTGGGGTCTTCGATCAGGCGGTCGTAGGCCACCACCGGGATGCCCTCGGCGCGGGCACGGGCAATGGCGGGCAAGATGGCCTCGTTGTCCTGCGCCAGCACCACGAGCACGGTGGCTCCGCGCGTGATGAGGCTCTCGATGTCCGACACCTGTTTTTCGTTGCTGCTCTGGGCGTCGGCGCTGATGTACTTGGCTCCCAGCTTGGCGAGCTGCGCCTTCATGGCGGCCTCGTCGGTCTTCCAGCGTTCCTCCTGAAAGTTCGACCAGCTCACGCCGACCGTCACGCCCTGCTGGGCATGGGCGCTGGAAGCCAGGGCGAAGACGCCCACGAGGGTCAGGACTGCTTTACCGAGTCTTTTCATATGTCCTCCAAACGGTCGCCCGACCCGCGCCGGAGCGGCCAGCAGATGAATCTATTAGGTAAGTTGTTTTGACTAACAAAGTGTAAGCATCCGGCCAGCCAAAAAGCAACAGGGGTATGGCCGTCCTCAGTTTGAACAGACTGAGCTGCACTGTTCGCAGGCTGGACTTGACCTGACTGCCCTGGATCGCTAGGCTGCCTCTCAATCCTATTCGTCAGACCTTTTTACTCATCAGCTCTGTTGTCGCTTGGAGTCCACCGCAGCTCTCCTGACAGGTTCCCGGCAGTGCCCCTGAATCTCTCCCTGCCCACTCCGCCCGGTTGATCTGGAAATTCACTGCGACCCCGTTATATGGAGATATGTCATGCCGACCCTAGACACGCCCCACCCCACCGGAGACCAGGGCTTCCTCAAGCACCTGAACCGGGCCCGCATCCTCGATCTGGTGCGCCGTCAGCCGGGCCTGAGCCGCGCCGAACTGGCGACGCAGGCCGGCCTGACCAAGATGACGGTCGGGACGGTCGTGGGCGACCTGCTCGCGCAGGGCTGGCTGGACGAGGGCGAGCCGCGTCCGGGCGGAGTGGGCCGGCCGGGGCGGTCCCTGTCGCTGAGCGCCGGCAATTTCGTGCTGCTGGGGGCCGAGATCGGCGTATTGGGGCAACGGGCCGTGGCCTGCACGCTGCGAGGTGAGGTACTGGCCAGCCGCACCCTGAGCGCCCCCACTGGGCCCCCTGAGCAGGCCGCCCGGCAGCTGGCCGGGCTGATCGCGGAGCTGCGGCGCGACCCGGCGGTGGCTGGGCGCGTGATCCTGGGCCTGGGCGTGGCGGTGCCGGGACCGGTGGACCCGGCCGACCAGACCCTGGCCTACGCGCCCAACCTGGGCTGGGGACCGGTGGCCATGCTGGAGGTGCTCGCGCCGCACTTGGGCGACTTGCCCGGCCTGCGCCTGATCGAGAACGAGGCCAACGCCGCCGCGTTTGGCGAGGCGTACCGGCACCCTCAGCCGCCCGAGGTGCTGGCCTACCTGAGCCTGGGCACCGGGATCGGCGCGGGGCTGGTCCTGGCCGGGGCGCTGCCGGGCCAGCCCACGCCGCAGCTCCTGCACGGCCCGCAGGGGCTGGCCGGCGAGATCGGGCACACCCTGGTGCAGCCGGGCGGCCTGTACTGCCACTGCGGCAACCGGGGCTGCGCCGAGACCCTGCTCAGCGGCTGGGCCCTGCGCGCGACCCTGGGCGTGGCCGAGGGCGAATCGCTGGGCGACTTCGTGGCCGCGCACCTCGACGACGCCGCGGTGCAGGTCGCGCTGCGCCGGGCCGGCGAGGTCCTGGGCACGCTGCTAGTCAACCTGCAGCGCACCCTGAACCCCAGCCACATGATCATCGGCGGCCTGCTGGCGCGGCTGGACGGCCCGATGGTCGAGACAGCCCTGGCCTTCTTCGCCGCGCACCAGCAGGGCCGGCCCGGCCTGGGGGGCGCGGCCCGGGTCGAGGTCTGCTCCGACCACCTGCTGCGCCCGGCACGCGGCGCGGCGGCGCAGGTGCTCGCCCAGACCATCGGCGCACGCTGAGCAGGCCCCTCTCCCCATCCCTTCGCCCCTTGTTCGCCCGCCCGGAGGTTTCCCATGACGCACAGCAGCTACGTTCCCACCCCCGACGACAAGTTCACCTTCGGCCTGTGGACAGTCGGCCAGACCGGGCGCGACCCCTTCGGCGAGCCGACCCGCGCCGCGCTGAGCGCGCCCTACATCGCCCAGAAGCTCGGGGAACTGGGGGCCTATGGCATCAACCTCCACGACAACGACCTCGTGCCCATCGACGCCTCGGCGGCCGAGCGTGACCGGATCGTCGCGGAGTTCAAAGGCGCACTCTCGGATCACGGGCTGGTCGTGCCGATGGCGACCACCAACCTGTTCTCGGACCCAGCGTTCAAGGACGGAGCCTTCACGAGCGCCGACGCCCGCGTGCGGGCCTACGCCCTGCAAAAGACGATGCGCAGCATGGACCTGGGCCACGACCTGGGCGCACACACCTACGTGTTCTGGGGCGGGCGCGAGGGCGCGGAGGTAGACGCGGGCGGCAAACTGCTCGACGCGATCAGCTGGTTCCGCGACAGCCTGAACTTTCTGGCCGACTACAGCGAGGCGCAGGGCTACGGCTACCGCTTTGCGCTGGAACCCAAGCCCAACGAGCCGCGCGGCGACATCTTCTTTCCGACGGCCGGCAGCATGCTGGGCTTCATCGCCACGCTCGAGCGCTCCGAGCGGTTCGGGGTCAACCCCGAGTTCGCGCACGACACGATGGCGGGCCTGAACTTCGCGCACGCGGTCGCGCAGGTCATCGACGCGGGCAAGCTGTTCCATATCGACCTCAACGACCAGAAACCGGGCCGCTTCGACCAGGACCTGCGCTTCGGGTCCGAAAATATCAAGACCGCCTTTTTCCTGGTCAAGCTGCTCGAGGACACCGGGTACGCCGGCCCCAAGCACTTCGACGCCCACGCCCTGCGCACCGAGGACGAGGCGGGCGTGTGGGCCTTCGCGCGCGGCTGCATGCGCACCTACCTCATCCTGCGCGAGAAGGCGCGGCAGTTCAATGCCGATCCCGAGATTCAGGCGGCGCTCGCGGCCTACCGCGTCGAGGACCAGGAACTCTCCGACCTGACGCGCGGCTTTTCGCCCCAGAAGGCCGAGGCCCTCAGGGCCCGCACCTTCGACCGCGCCGAACTCGGCGGGCGGGGGCCGGGCCTGGAGCACCTTGACCAGCTCACGGTGGACCTGCTACTGGGGACGCGCTAGCCCATGCCGGAGGTCACCCTCGGTCTCGACCTGGGCACCAGCGGCGTGAAGGTGGTCGCGCTGGACGCCGCGCACGTTACCGTCGCCCAGGCCACGCGCAGTTACCCGCTGCTGACCCCGCAGCTCGGCTGGACCGAGCAGCGGCCCGCCGACTGGGTGGCGGCCAGCCTGGAGGCGCTGCGCGACGTGGCGGGGCAGGTGCGGGCGGCTGGGCACACACCCCTGGCCCTGGGCCTGAGCGGCCAGATGCACGGCGCGGTCTTTCTGGGCGCGGGGGGCGAGGTGCTGCGGCCCGCGCCCCTGTGGAACGACCAGCGCACCGCCGCAGCCGTGGCCGAGACCGAGGCCCGCATTCCCCGCGCCGACCTGATCGCCCGGACCGGCAACCGCGCCGTGACCGGCTTTCAGCTGCCCAAGCTGCTGTGGCTGCGGGCCGAGGAACCGGAGGTGTTTGCCCGCACGCGCCGGGTGCTGCTGCCCAAGGACTATCTGGGCTTCGTGCTCACCGGCGTGCAGGCCACCGAACCCTCCGACGCCTCGGGGGTGGGGGCACTGAACCTCGCGCGGCTGGCCTGGGACGACGACGTGCTGGGGGCGCTGGACCTGACCGCCGACCTGTTTCCCGACGTGGTTGCTTCGGCCGCCCAGACCGGCACCCTTCTTCCGGAGATGGCCGCGCAGACTGGCCTGCCCGTGGGCCTACCGGTAGTCGCGGGCGGCGGCGACAACGCGGCGGCGGGCATCGCCCTGGGCCTGGGGTCGGCGCGGCCGCAGGTGGGCAGCGTGAGCCTGGGCACCTCCGGCGTGCTGTTCGTGCCCCTGACCGCGCCCACGCCCGACCCCGAGGGCCGCGTCCACCTGTTCGCGCACGCCGACGGAGGCTTCAACCTGCTGGGCGTGACCCTCAGCGCGGCGGGGGCCTTGCAGTGGTTCCGCGACCGCCTGGCCCCAGGAACCCCCTTCGGCACGCTGCTGGAGGAAGCGGCGGCCGTTCCCGCCGGGGCGGACGGCCTGACCTTCCTGCCCTTCTTGTCGGGCGAACGCAGCCCACACATGCGCCCGGACCTGCGCGGCAGCTTCGGGGGCCTGAGCCTGGCGCACGGCCGGGGGCACCTCGTGCGCGCGCTGCTGGAGGGCACGGCCTTCGCGCTGGCCGACGCCTACGCAGTCATGCGGCCCCTGTCGGGGGTCACGACCCTGCTCGCCACGGGCGGCGGGGCCAGGAGCGACCTGTGGCTCGGGCTGGTCGCGGGCGCACTGGACCTGGAGGTGCGGCGCAGCGCGAGCGAACCGGGCGCGGCCGAGGGCGCGGCGATTCTGGCCATGCCGGTGGCGGGCCTGTACCCGTCGTTGCCTGAGGCCATGCCCCGCCTCTCCTCAGAACCCGTGCCCGCGCTCGGGGCGGCGCAGGCGCAGGCCGCCTACCGCTTGGCCCTGGAACAGACCCTGAGCCAGCCTGCCTGACACCCGCCCCTTAACCCCGCCCCCGCTTCCCGTGCAGCGGTGGGCATTTTTGCCGGAGTTCCTGGGCCGCCGGCCGCCAGCCTATGTGGGGCCACCCCAGTGCCGGAACGGGGGGAGTGTAGGCCGCAAGGATTGACACCCCACAGGGCGCGTGCCAGCATGGAGGGCACCTAAAATTTGAAGTTCGTCCAAGAACATGCTCTAAACGCCGTCCTGGCCGTGTAACGCTCACGGCGCGGCGGCCCGAGACGACTCCGGAGGCACCCCCATGAAACGACTGTGTTTCGCTGCGCTTTCCCTGGCCCTCGCCACCCCTGCCCTGGCCGACAAGGTGGTGAACATCGGCTACAGCGGCCCTCTCTCGGGCGGCGCGGCCTTCTACGGCAAGGACGTGCAGAGCGGCATCGAGATGGCGATCAACGACCTCAACAAGACTGGGGGCGTGACCGTCGGCGGCGAGAAGGTGACCTTCAAGCTCGTGTCGCTCGACGACCGCTACCTGCCCAACGAGACGGCCACCAACGTGCGCCGCCTGACCTCGCAGGGCATCGACGTGATCTTCGTGCCGCACTCGGGGGGCATCCTGACGGTGCAGCCCATGACCGGCCGCGACCCCAGCTTCCTGCTCGTGGCGTACTCCAGCGAGCCCAAGATCCTGGAAGCCAACAACCCGCTGACCTTCATGCTGCCGCCGCGCTACGACAACTACCTGCAACCCTTCGTGTCGGCCCAGATGAAGGCCTTCGGCAAGAAGCTGGGCATGGTCGGCACCACGAGTGCCTACGGCAAGCAGTGGGCCGAGGCCGTAACCGGCGAGTGGAAGAAGCAAGGCGGCACGGTCGGCGGCAACAACGGCGTGGACTACGCGACCACCGTGGACTACTCCAGCGCCGTGACCAAGGCCCTGGCCGAGAAGCCCGATGTGCTGTTCGTGGGCGGCCCGTCGCAGCCCACCGCGCTCGTGATCAAGGCGGCGCGCGAGCAGGGCTTCAAGGGCGGCTTCATCGTGATGGACCAGGCCAAGTTCGAGCAGATGGACACGCAGATTCCGCGCAACTACCTCGACGGCAGCGTGGGCGTGCTGCCCACCCGCGAGTTCCCCGGCACCCAGGCCTTCGTGGCGCAGTACCAGCGCGCCTACAAGAAGATTCCGACGAGTGAGGCCGGCCTGAACTACATGGGCATGAACGTGGTCGCCAAAGCGATGGAACTCGCCGGCAAGACCGACGACCCCGTCGCCATCCGCGCGCAGCTCAACGCCGCCGCCAAGGCCCTGCCGCAGAGCAAGACGGTCTACAAGATGCTGGGCGTGACGGCCAACGGCCACGCCGACGCCGAGTTCCTGGTCGCCAGCGTCAAGGACGGCAAGTACACCCGCCTGCGGGTCACGAAGGTCTACAAGTAACTTCCGGATACAGCGAGTGGAGACGGGAGAGGTTGCGGACGTGAAGGCAAGGGCCCGGTGGCTTGCCGGGATCCCCACGCCGGACGCAGCCCTCCTGAACCGCTCGGCCCCCTCCCGCGCGCCCCAGCCTGATGCTGAGCGCGCGGGTTCGCCTATTTCTTCCCCGAGGACGTCGCCTTGACCACTTTCCTGCAACAACTGTTCAATGCTCTGGCGCTGGGCGGGGTCTACGCGCTCGTGGCGCTGGGCCTGACCCTCGTCTACGGCGTGATGCGCGTACCCAACTTCGCGCACGGCGGGCTGTATATGCTCGGCGCCTACCTGACCTACGCGGCCCTGAACGGCCTGGGGGTGGGCTACGTGCCCGCGCTGCTGCTCTCGGCCGTGGCCGTGGCACTGCTGGCCGCACTGCTCGAACGCCTGATCTTCTTTCCGCTGCGCAACGCCCCGCACGTGCATCCCATGATTGCCGCGCTGGGCGTGCTGTTCTTTCTGGAGGCGGGGGTGCAGCTCATCTGGGGGCCGGACTTCAAGCAGATTACCGAACCCGTGCAGGGCATCGTGAACCTCGGCGGCGTTACGCTGACCTGGCAACGCCTCCTGGTGATCGCGGCGAGCGTGCTGGTCATGCTGGGCCTAAACTTCTTCCTCAAGCGCACCCTGACCGGCGCCACCATCGAGGCGATGGCGCAGAACCGCGAGGGCGCGCGGCTGGTGGGCATCAACACGGCGCGCGTCGGGATGCTCACCTTCGCCATCTCGGGGGCGCTCGCGGCGGTCGCGGCGGCCCTCATCGCGCCCATCAACGCGGTCGCGCCCAGCATGGGTGAGGTCATGAACCTCAAGGTCTTCGCCATCATCATCCTGGGCGGCATGGGCAGCGTGCCGGGGGCCATCGTGGGAGCGCTGCTGCTGGCCTTCGCCGAGGTGTTCGGCGGCTACTACATCAACCTGGACTTCTCGGACGTGATCGGCTTCGCACTGCTCGTGCTCGTGCTCGCCGTGCGGCCGCAGGGCCTGTTCCGGAGGGCCGCGTGAACCGGAAGAACATGGGACTCTGGGGCTGGGTGGCCGCGTTCGTGCTCGCCGCGCTCGTGCCGCTGCTGGGGCCGTCGGGCTACGTGCTGGACATCGGCATCAACGTGATGATCTACGCCATCCTGGCCTACGGGCTGAACGTGCTATTGGGTTACACCGGGCTGCTCTCGCTGGCGCACGCGGGCTTTTTCGGTATTGGGGCCTACGCGGTGGGCATTCTGACGCTCAAGGCCGGCTGGAGCTTCTGGCTGGCGTGGCCCGCCGGAGTCGCGCTGTGCGCCGTGCTGGGGCTGGGGCTGGGGCTGGTGGCCTTC
The DNA here is from genome assembly GCF_001424185.1 of Deinococcus sp. Leaf326. NCBI lineage: Bacteria > Thermotogati > Deinococcota > Deinococci > Deinococcales > Deinococcaceae > Deinococcus > Deinococcus sp. Leaf326. Next base: position 16,654 of record NZ_LMOM01000020.1, read on the forward strand.
CGCACCAAGGGCGACGCCTTTTCCATCTTCACGCTGGGCGTGGGGGTCATCATCATGCTCGTCATCAACAAGTGGGACGCGCTGACGGGCGGCAACGAAGGGCTCAACGGCATCAACCCCCCCGCCGGTCTGGAGGCGCTCGCGCAGGGCGTCGGGCTGCGGCTCTCGGGCGGCTTCTACTATCTCGCCCTGCTCTCGCTGCTGCTGACCATCGTGGCAGTGGCGCGCGCGCGGGGTAGCGTCTTCGGGCGCTCGCTCGTCGCCATCCGGGGCGGCGAGGACCTGGCGCGCTCGGCGGGCATTGACGTGATGGCCCACAAGCTGCGCGCCATGATGCTCTCGACCGCCATCGCGGGCTTCGCCGGCGGGCTGTACGCCGTGTACGTGGGCTTTCTGGGGTCGGCAGCGACCGGACCGGTCATGACCTTCACCGTGCTGCTGTACCTGCTGGTGGGGGGGCTGGGCACGCTGGTCGGGCCACTGATGGGGCCGGCGCTCATGTACACCCTGACCCAGAGCCTCAAGGGCCTCCAGGACTACCAGTACGTCGTCTTCGGGCCGCTGCTCGTGCTGCTGGTGATGTTCGCGCCGCAGGGCCTCGCCGGATTATGGGCCAGGCTGAGCGGGCGCCGCGCCGCGCCGGCCCCGACCCCCGAACAGGCGGTGGACCATGCCTGAACAGACTCCCCTCCCGGCGTCCGCACCCATGCTGGAAGTGGACGGCCTAGGCATCCGCTTCGGGGGCAACCACGCGGTGCGTGACGTGAGCGCCGCGCTGCCCGCCGGGCAGATCACAGCCATCATCGGGCCGAACGGAGCAGGCAAGAGCACCTTCTTCAACCTCATCTCGGGCTTCTATGTGCCCACTTCGGGGCGTATCCGCTTCCAGGGTGAGGACATCACGCGCCTGAGAACCCATCAGGTCGTCGCGCGCGGCATCGCCCGCACCTTCCAGACGACCACCATCTATAAGGAACTCAGCGTGCTGGACGGCGTGATGATCGGGCACCGGGTCCGCACGCGCGCCGGGCTGCTCGACGCCCTGCTGCGTACCGGCCGCGAGCGCCGCGACGAGGAGGGCAGCCGCGACGGCGCGATGGCCGCCCTGGCCCGCGTGGGCCTCGCCGACCAGGCCGAACGGCCCGCCGGAGCGCTGACGCAGGAGGGCCAGAAACGGGTCGGGATCGCCATGGCGCTCGCCAGCAATCCCCACCTACTGCTGCTCGACGAACCCGCCGCCGGCATGAATCCCGAGGAGACGGTGCGCCTGATGGCCCTGATCCGCGAACTCGTCGCGGGCGGGCTGACGGTGGCCCTCGTCGAGCACAAGATGAGCCTCGTGATGGGCCTAGCCGACCACATCCTGGTGCTGCACCACGGCCAGAAGATCGCCCAGGGCACGCCCGCGCAGGTCAGCCGCGACCCGGCGGTGGTCGAAGCCTACCTGGGCAGCCACGCCCACGGCGGCCAGATGGGTCAGGCGACCGCCGACCCCGCCTCCACAGGAGCTCCCCATGCTTGAAGTCCGCGACCTGAGCGTCAAGTATGGCCACTTCACGGCCCTGCACGCGGTCAACCTGACCGTGCAGCCCGGCGAGATCGTGGTGCTTCTGGGCGCCAACGGCGCGGGCAAGAGCACCCTGTTCCGCACCCTGAGCGGCCTCCAACGGCCCTCGGGCGGCGCGGCGACCTGGCGCGGAACGCCGCTGACCGGCGGCCGGCCGGAATTCAACGTCGCGCACGGGGTCTCGCAGTGCCCCGAGGGCCGCCTGCTGTTTCCCGAGCTGAGCGTCGAGAAGAACCTGCGCCTGGGGGCCTTCGTGCATCGCCGCGACCCTGCCGGCACGGCCCGCGAACTCGAGCGCGTGTACGAGCTGTTTCCCGCGATGGTGGACAAGCGCCACGCTCCGGCGGGCAGCCTCTCGGGCGGGCAGCAGCAGATGGTCGCCATCGGCCGGGCGCTGATGGCCCGCCCCGATCTCCTGCTCCTTGACGAGCCGTCGCTGGGCCTGGCACCCCTGGTCGTCGATCAGGTCTTCGCCGCGCTGCAGCGGGTCAACGCCGGGGGCGTGAGCGTGCTGCTGGCCGAACAGAACGCCTTCGCCGCCCTGGGCATCGCCCACCGGGGCTACGTGCTCGAGGGCGGCCACGTGACGTTGCAGGGCGGACAGCAGGCCCTGATGACCGACGACCGGGTACGCAGCGCGTATCTGGGGGTGTAGCCGGAGGTCCGCAGCCCCCGCAACGGCCGACCGGACCGGCCGAGATACCCAGGCCCTCTCCCTGCGTGGCGGAGAGGGCCTGACCCTGTGACGATCACCCACCTGCCCGACCTCCTGTAGCCCCGAGGGGCCACAGGTCCGGTCCTGGCCTGCTCAGGCGCTGCTTACACGCGGCCGGTACACTGGAACCAGTCGCCCCCAGTCTCACCGCTGGCGGCAGAACTCCGGACGAGAGCACCGCCGTACCCGGTCACGACAAGACGGCGCATGACGGAGGTGTCATGTATGGCATGGATCTATCTCGTGCTCGCCGGTCTGCTGGAAGTGGGCTGGGCCATCGGTCTGAAGTACACGCAGGGCTTTACCCGCCTGCTCCCCACCGCCCTAACCCTGCTGAGCATGGCCGCCAGCGTGGGTCTGCTGGGCCTGGCGACCAAGACGCTGCCCATCGGGACGGCCTACGGCATCTGGGTGGGCATCGGCGCGGTCGGCGCGGCGCTGCTGGGCATGGTGCTGTTCGGCGAGGCCGCCACGCCCGCCCGACTGTTCTTCCTGGGGCTGATGGTCGTGGCGATCATTGGGCTGAAGGTGACGGCCGGCCACTGAGCACAGGAAGTGCGCCCCGGTACGCGCCGCGCCTCTAGCTCGTCCGGCTCCTCACCGTTCCAGGGGTCGAGGCCAATCTCCAGCAGCGCCTGCCGAACGGCTCCCCCGTGTTGGGGATGAGCCTCAACGTACCCAGGCGACATCGTCCAGCCAGCGCCCATACACCTTGCGCGCCCTCTGCCGGCCCGAACAGTGGCGAGGTCCATCTCACGACTCACCCTGTCCTGATATGCCCCGTACCCACTGAGTTCGGTCATGGTTCCCAGCGGTCCCAGGAGTGTCAGAAAAAGGTCGTCTCCCTGCATTCCCCGTCTTTATCACGGAAATCCGGGAACAGCCGGGTCCGCCCCCGCTACAGGCCCCCGCGCGGATTCACGTCCACCCGCACCCGCGCCTTCCAGCCCCGGCGCCCGAGCACGGCGAGCAGTTCGGCCAGCCGGGCGTCGCTGCGCGCCCGCAGCATCAGGTGGTAGGGATACACGCCGCGCAGCCGCGCCACCGGGCTGGGCGCCGGTCCCAGCACCTCCAGTTCGGTGGCCCCGGCACCGAACAGGGCGTCGGCGATCTCCTGGGCAGCCACCCGGGCTCGCTCGGGCTCGCGGGCCGCGACCTCGATCTGGGCCAAGCGGGCGTGCGGCGGGTAGCCCAGTTCCAGGCGCACGCGCTCCTCGGCCGCCGGGTAGGCCAGGACCCCCTGCCCGCTGGCCAGCACCTTCAGCGCCGGATGATCGGCCTGAAAGGTCTGCACGACGATCATGGGCGCGCGGCTGGGATGCCACTCAGCCAGCTGACGCAGCAGGCGGTGGTAGCGCTCGGAGGCGCGGAAGTCCGAGACGCCCAGCCACGTATCGGCCAGCGTCACCCCGACGAGCGCCAGCTCGGGCGGGCAGGGCTGCGAGAGCAGCAGTTGCGTGCCCACGACCACGCCTGGCGCGCCCGCGTGCAGGGACGAGAGGTCATCCTGGTGGTCGCGGTCAAGGCGGTAGACCGGAAAACCGGGCAGCAGCCGGCTCACCTCGGCGGCGATCCACTCGGTTCCGGGACCGCGCGCCTTCCACATCTGCTCACCGCACTGGTCGCAGCGGTCAGGAACATTTTCGTGGTAGCCGCACTGGTGGCAGGTGAGCTGCCGGGTCTCCTGGTGAAAGCGCAGCGGCACGTCGCAGTTGCGGCACTGCGGGGTGTGCTCGCAGCTCGGGCAGCGCAGCAGCGCGCTGTAGCCGCGCCGGGGGGCCAGGAGCGCCGCCTGCCGCCCGCGTTCCTGGACCTGCCGCAGCAGCCGCGCGAGATCGTGGCTCAGGGGATAGCCCAGGTCGCCGGGCGGCAGCTGCACGCCGCTGAGCGGCCCCAGCTCGGGCTGTTCGGGGGGCGCGGCGTAGTTCACGACATGCACGCGGGCGCGCGGGGGCGGTAGCTCGGCCCCCGGCTTCGGAACGCTCTCGACGGCCGGCACACTGCCCACATAAGCCAGCGCCGCGTCCTGCGCCTGGGCCACGCACGCGGCCACGTCCGGCACGAAGGCGCGTGACCCCGAGAGCAGCTTGTAGGCGTCGCTGCCCTCCTCCAGCACCACGACGAGGGCGAGGTCGGCGACTGGCGCGCTCAGGGCATGGACGGTGCCGACCACCAGCCGCGCCGCGCCCGTGCGGACAAAATCCCAGGTCGCTCCCCGCTGCACGGCAGAGAGATGACCGCCTACCTGGACCGCCAGGGTGCCCGCGTCCTCTGCCAGTCCCGAGAGGCCCGCCCAGGCCCGGCGCAGCGTGGCGTGGTCGGGCGCAAGGACGAGCACCCCCCGTCCCTGCGAGAGCAGCCGCGACACCCGCGGCGCCAGCACCCGGAAACGGGAGGCGGCCCGCCCCCCATGCAGCCGCCACACCGGGGCCTCCGGCAGGCGGTCGGGCAACTCGGCGGCGGCTAGGTCGCCTTCTCCGGGCACGGCGGCCAGGGGCAGTGGGGGCGGAGGGGCGGGCACCTCGACCTGCTCGGCCCAGCCGCGCGCGAGCAGTGCGGCCGCCGCCGAGGCCGGCACGCCCGCGCCCTGGGCCCAGGCCCTGAGGGAATCCTGGGGACCGGACTCGGCCAGCCACACCCAGGCCGGAGGCGGGGACCGCTCGGCCAGGACGTACTCGGCGCCGCCCGCGTTCAGGACTGCCGTCACCACGCTGCCGCTGACGCCCGCGCCGCGCGCCCAGGCATTCAGCGACTCCTGCTCGCCTGCTCCGGCCAGCCAGGCCCAGGCCCCGGCCTGCCGGGGGGTCAGGCTCGGCGGCGCGGGGGTCGCGGCGCGCAGGACCGTCACCATGCGGGCGGCCGTGGGCACGGCCGCCAGTGCGCGCGCCCGCACGACCGTCACCGTACGGGGGCACGGAGAGAAGGCTTCGTCCAGCAGCCCCTGCTCGCGGACGGCGTCGAGCAGCGCGCCCGGATACGCGGCCGCGTCGGCCCAGGCCTCGCCCGGCACCGCGGGGCCGAAAAAGCTCAGGTCGGCTCCGGCCACGGCCCGCACGCGGTGGGTGTACGCCGCCTCCCAGCCCACACCCAGCAGGTCACCCCACACCAGTCCGGCCGGAATGTGGGCGTCACGCGCCCAGGCGCAGACGCCCGCAACCGTCCCCGGCGTGACCCAGGGCGCGACCGGATCGTCGAGCACATGTACGGCGTCGCGCAGGCGGTGGGCCGCGCGGGGGTCGCCCTCGCCCAGCACCAGCCCGACCGTCAGCTCGCCGCGCCAGGGCAGCAGCACCCGGCAGCCGACCGGGACCCCGCCGGTCCAGCCGTGCGGAGCAGCGAAATCCAACGCCGGAATCGGCAGCGGCACAGCCAGTTGCCAGGTGGCCGCGAGCGGCGCGGCCTGCGGCCCTTCCGGCGCGGGGCTGTTCTCGGTCGCCGGAAATACAGTCACTTCCCCAGGCTAACGCCCCCGGCCCGGCAGCGCGGGGAGCCGCCTCACCCTCTGGGGAGACCGGACCGGCTAGAGGTCGCTGCCACCCACCAGCCCGGAAAACGCCGGGTGAGGTGCTGCGCCGCCGCCTGCGCCTGGGCCTCACTGCGGGCCAGCGCGAAACAGGTGCTTCCCGAGCCGCTCATGAGCGGGGAATGCAGCCCGGCCTCGCCCAGGGCGGCGAGTGCCTCGGCGATCTCCGGGTGGCGCCGCACGACCTCCGGTTGCAGGGCATTGAAGTACGGCACCGGCCCGCCGGCGGCCAGAGCTGCGAGAAGGGCCGGCAAGTCCAGCGGCGGCGTGAAGCGCCCAGCCAGCCAGCGGTAGGCGTCGGCGGCGCTGACCTCTACGCCGGGGTTGACCAGCACCAGATGGACCGGCGGCACGTCCACCGGTTGCAACACCTCGCCCACGCCCGAGGCCAGCGCGGCGCCGCCGGGCAGGAAGAAGGGCACGTCGGCCCCGAGACCTAGTGCCAGGGCCGCGAGGTCCACATCCGACGGGTACAGCCGCGCCAGGGCGAGCAACGTGGTCGCCGCGTCGCTGCTGCCCCCCCCGAGGCCCGAGGCGAGCGGCAGACGTTTGTGCAGTGTGATCGCCGCGCCCTCCCCCACCCCAGCCGCGTCCAGATACGCCCGCGCCGCGCGGTACACGAGGTTGCGGCCGTCGATGGGCAGCGCGGCTCCCTCGACCCGCAGGCTCAGCGCAGGTGCAGGCACGATGTCCAGCATGTCGCCCACTGTGAGAGGGACCATCAGGGTGTGCAACTCGTGGTAGCCGTCCGGGCGGCGCCCGACCACGCTCAGGCCGAGGTTGATCTTGGCGGGGGCAAAGTGGGTGTGGCCGTGGGAGCGACTGGTCATCCGGCGTCCCACACGGCCGCCAGGGCCGTCGCCAGCGCGAGGTCGCCGGGAGCCGTCACCTTAAACAGCCGCGCGTCGCCGGGCACCAGCGCCACCGGTTCCCCCAAGCGCGCGACCAGTCCGGCGTCGTCGGTGGCGACATAGCCGTCGTCCTGCGCCCGTGCGTGGGCTTCCCGCAACACCCCGTGCCGGAAGCCCTGCGGGGTCTGCACCGCCCACAGCCCTTCCCGGGGGGTCGGCTCGCCCCAGCGCTGGCCCGCGCCCGCCTGGTCCGGACCGGCCCGCACCAGCGTGTCGGCCACCGGCAGGGCCGCCGTCGCCGCGCCGAGGTCCTGTGCCGCCGAGAGCACCGCACGCACGACCTCGGCGGGCAGAAAGGGCCGCGCCGCGTCGTGCACGAGCACCACCTCGGCCTGGGTGGCCTCCAGCAGCAGGCGCACGCTGTTCTGGCGCGTCGGCCCCCCGACGACGACGCGGGCCGGGACGCCGGGCGGCAGGGTCCACCCCGCCGGCAGCGCCACGACCACCTCGTCCACGTGGGGAGCCAGCGCGGCCACGCTGCGGGCCAGCAGACTCGCGCCCGCGACCTCAACAAAAGCTTTTGGCCCCAGCCCCAGGCGCGTGCCCGACCCGGCGGCGGGAATGAGGGCGGCCACCCTGGGGGCCGGCGTCATTCTCCGTCCTTCCAGCGGCGGAAGCCCGGCACGTCCAGCCCGAACTGGTCCAGGGCGCGGGCCGTCACGAAGTGGAGCAGCTCAGCCACGCTGTCGGGCGCGTGATAGAAGCCCGGCGAGGCGGTCATGACGGTCGCGCCCGCATCATGGGCTGCCAGCAGGTTGAGGAGCATGGGCCGGGGCAGGGGGTCCTCACGCACGAGCAGCGCCAGCCGCCGCCGCTCCTTGAGGGTGACGTGCGCGGCGCGCGACAGCAGGTTGTCGGCGAAGCCGTGCGCGATTTTGGCCAGTGTGCCCGCGCTGCACGGCACGACGAGCATGCCGTCGGTGCGGTACGACCCGCTGGCGACGCTGGCTGCGAGGTCGCGGTCGTCGTGGGTGTGGGTCGCCAGCGCCGTGAGGTCGGCGAGCTGCGGGCCGCCCTCGGCGCTCATGACCCGCTTGGCCCCACTCGAGACGATGAGGTGGGTCTCGACCTCCAGCGCCCGCAGCGCCTCCAGAATGCTGTGGGCGTAGGGAATTCCGCTGCCCCCACTGACCCCCACCACCAGCCTCATGCGGCCTCCCTCATGCGCTCAGGGCCGCCGTGAGGGCCGCCGCGACCGCCTGCGGGTCGGCCTTGCCGCCGGTGGCGCGCATGACCTGCCCGGTAAAAAAGCCCATCAGGGCCACGCGGCCCCCCCGGTAGGCGGCCACCTTGTCGGGGTTGGCGTTCAGGACCTCCTGCACGGCACTGGTCAGCGCGTCCTCGCCCAGCCCCCCGGCCAGGTTCTCGCGCTCGACGATGACTCCGGGCGCCTCGCCCGACATCGCGGCGCGGGCCAGCACGTCGCGCGCCACGCGGTTGGTTACGCTGCCCGAGGCAAGCAGGGCGGCCAGCGGTGCGAGGTCGGCCGCCGCCACCCTCACCTCGCCCGCGCGCAGGCCCGGCGCGAGGTCGTTCACGGTCCACGAGGCGATCTGGGCGAAGGTCGCGTCCGGCGCCGCCTCCCGCACGAAGGCCAGCAGCACTTCGTCGCGGGCGATGGTGCGGGCGTCGGCGTCGGCGGCCCCCAGTGCGGCCAGACGCGCCACTTCGGCGTCCTGCTCGGGCGTCAGGGCGGGTACGGCCGTGGCCGGGGCGTCCTTCCTGGGGGCGGGTTTCGCGTCCCGTTTCGGACCGGCCTTCTGGGGCGCTTCCGGCTTCTGGGCGCCCCAGGTGTCCTTCAGCGTGATGATGCGCCCGAAGACGAGGGCGTCCTCGCGGCTCTCCTTGGGATCGCGCCAGAAGTAGCCCTGACGCTCGAACTGGTAGCGGGTCTCGGCCGGGTCATTCGCCACGCTCGCCTCGACGAAGCCGCGCGTCACGCGCAGGCTGCCGGGGTTCAGGAAGCGCAGGAACCCCGCGTCCACCGGGGCCGCCTCGCTCTCGTGGCCGATGCCCTCGGGGTCGAAGTCGGGAGCCACGAAGTCGGAGGCCGGGTCCTCGGGATTCTCGCCTTCGGGGTTCGCCACCCGGAACAGGCGGTCGTACAGACGGAACTCGGCGGGAAGGGCGCGGGCCGCGTCGACCCAATGGATCACGCCGCCCGCCCGGGCCTCCTCACCCAGGAGCGTGGCGTACACGCGGGTCACGTTGCCCTCCGCGTCGGTGTCGAAGCGCTCGGCACGGATGATCCCGGCTCCACGCAGGCGCACTGTGCCGCCGGGCGTCAGGCGCTTGTACCCCTTGGGCGGGTCGGCGCTGAAGTCCCCCTGCTCGATATACAGCTCGGCACCGAAAGGCACGTCCCGCACCGCCGCCTCGGGGGCCACCCGCCCACCGCCGGGCAGGCCCACCAGGCCGTCGGGCGAGTCGCGCACCACGTCATGCGGCCAGTAGGGCAGCGAGAGCGTGGCTGCCTCCGCACCCAACAGGGTCACGGGCAGGGGGTCCAGCACCGCCATCACGCGCGGCGCCCGCCAGTTCAGGTCGTCGCGCACGGCGTTCTCGTAGACGACGAGGTCCACCGTGCGGTTCGTGCGGCTCACGCCGATCTGGGCCGCGAAGGCCCGCACCGCTTCCGGCGACACGCCCAGGCGCTGCTGGGCGCGCAGGGTGGGCATCCGGGGATCGTCCCAGCCCTCGACGTGCCCGCCCTCGATCAGGGCGCGCAGTTTGCGCTTGCTGGTGATCGTGTATTCCAGGCCGCGCCGCCCGAACTCGTACTGGTGGGGGCGCGGGTCGAAGGCCAGACGCTCCATCAGCCAGTCGTAGATCGCGCGGTTGTCCACGAACTCCAGGCTGCACATGGAGTGGGTCACGCCCTCGAGGGCGTCTTGCAGTGGGTGCTGAAAGTCGTACATCGGGTAGATGCACCACGCGTCGCCCTGGCGGTAGTGGTGCGCGCGCAGGATGCGGTACAGCACCGGGTCGCGCAGCTTCATGTTCGGGCTGGCGAGGTCGATCCTGGCGCGCAGCACGTGGGCACCTTCCTCGAACTCGCCGGCCTTCATCCGGCGCAGCAGGTCCAGGCTCTCTTCCGGCGTGCGGTCCCGGTAGGGGCTGGGCGTACCGGGCGTGCGGGCGTCGCCGCGCAGCCGCGCCATCTCGGCCCCGCTCACGCTGTCCACGTAGGCGTCGCCCTGGCGCACCAGTTGCTCGGCGTAGGCGTAGTACCGCCCGAAATTGTCCGAGGCGTAGTACAGGTGCTCTCCCCAGTCCCAGCCCAGCCACTTCAGGTCGGCCAGGATGCCCAGCGCGTACTCCACGCTCTCGCCCGCCGGATTGGTGTCGTCCAGGCGCAGGTGGTAGCGCCCGCCGTACTGCAGGGCCGTCTGGAAGTCCAGAAAGCTGGCGAAGGTGTGTCCCAGGTGCAGGTAGCCGTTGGGCTCCGGCGGAAACCGGGTCACGACCTGCGGATACTTGCCACTGTGCAGGTCGCGCTCGATGATCTCGGTGATGAAGTTGGGCGCGACCCTCGGCCCGGAGCCAGGAGCCGGATTCGCGGCGGCAGAGGGAAATTCGGGGGCGGTCATCCCCCCCAGGATAACGGTGTGGACCGCGCCTGACCGCTACGGTGTCTCCATGAACCTCCCCTACTCCACCTCGGCCGACCCGTCCGTGCGGGTCCGCCGCGTCACCGACCCGCACGACCCTGCTCTGGCCGCCTTCGGCAGGATTCAGGAGGCGAGCTACTACGCGCCCGACATGCTCATTCCGCCCGAGGCTTTCGGCTCACTGCTGCGGGGGGCGTCCAGGGACCGCGAGGACCGCATCCTGGTGGCTGAGACGCCCCGGGGTGAGGTGCTGGGAGGAACCGTCTACAGCCTGCTGCCCGGCACGGGCCCCGGGGGAGCGGTGTTCAACTCGTTTCTGGGCGTCTCGCCCGCCGCGCAGGGCCGGGGCGTGGGCCGGACGGTGTGGCGGCAGGCTCTGGAGGATGTCCGGGCAGCCGGGCTGGCGGGGATGTTCGCCGACAGCGTCTACGGCGAGCGCCAGACCGCAGAGGAGCGCGCCGCAGAGGCGCGGACCGGCACCGACCCCGTCACCCGCCGCCGCGCCCTGCATGCCCTGGGCCTGCGCACGGTGGACGTGCCCTACTGGCAGCCTGTCGGCGGCCCGGACGGCGGCCCCCTGAAGGACCTCGATCTGCTGTACCAACCCGCCGCCCACGACGTGGCCGGCGGCGAGACGGTCGCGCTCGACCTCGTGACTGCCGCGCTGCGCAGCTACTGGCGCGGCTGGCTGGGGCAGGACCGCGCCGAGCGTGAAGCCCGTGCGCTGGCCGAGCGCGCCGGGCACGTCACTAAGCTGCCCTTACGGCCCGCCACCGAGACAGCCTCGTACTGGCTTTAACCTCCACCTGACCGGCCACCCCTACACTGGGCGGCGATGAGGCTGCTGCTGGTCGAGGACGACCCCCGGATCGCCGAGCCCACGCTGGGCGCGTTGCGCGAGGCGGGCTATGCGCCGACCTGGGCCCAGACCGGCCCAGCGGGGTTGGAGGCCGCCAGGACCGGCGACTTCGGTCTGCTGGTCCTGGACGTGATGCTCCCGGGTCTGGACGGCTTCTCGCTGGCCCGCGACCTGCGCGCTGCCGGGCAGGACACGCCCATTCTCTTTCTCACGGCGCGCGGCGACCTCGCCGACCGGGTCGAGGGGCTGGACCTGGGCGGCGACGCCTACCTCGTCAAGCCCTTCGCGGTGCCCGAACTGCTCGCCACGCTGCGTGCCCTGACCCGGCGCGAACGTGGCCAGGGCACGCCGCAGCTCGCCTTCGCCGGGGGACGGGGGCGGCTGGACACGGTGGCGCGCACCGCCTTCTGGGACGGTCTGGAGGTCGCCGTCACGGGCCGCGAGTACAGCCTCCTCGAAACTCTGGCCCTCAGTCCCGAGCACTGGTTCACGCGTGAGGACCTGCTCGACCGGGTGTGGGGCCCGGAATTCGGCGGCGAGGCCCGCATCGTGGACGTGTACGTGCGCTACCTGCGCCGCAAGCTCGCCCCCGAGGCGGTCTCCAGCGAGCGTGGGCGCGGCTACCGGGTGGAAGGCTGAGGCCCGGTGCAGCGCCTCCGCCTGTTCTCCCCTCTCCGGCGGCCTCTGACCCTGCGGGCCCGACTGGCGCTGTGGGCCGCGCTGGCAACCGGGCTGGCGACAGTGCTCGTGGCGGCGGGGCTGTTCTTCGCGGTGGACCGCTACCTCCTGACCTCGCAGCAGGGGAGCCTCCTGAGCGCCGTGAGTGCCCTGCAGGACCGGGTCGAGCGGGTGGCCGCGCAGGCCGCGCAGCCCTTCGGCATCGGCGTACTGGTGCTGGACGGAAGCGACCTCGCGTCCCTCACCGCCGAGGACGACCAGACACGCAGCCTGCAACTGCGGCTCGTGACCCCGCAGGGCGGCCGGCTTCAGGCCGTCAGCACGCCCGGCTTCCCGCGCGGCATCCCGCTGAACCTCCCGGCCGGACTGTACTGGCGCGGCGACCAGCTTCTCAGCGTGCGGCCTCTGCGACAGGGAACGGCCCTCCTGGTGGTCGCCTCCGATGCCCGCGCCCTGTCGCAGGCGCGGCGGGCCTTCGTGCGGGCGCTGGCCTGGCTGCTGCCGGCGGCCCTGCTGCTCTCGCTGCTCGTCGGCTGGGCGGTCGCCGGGCGGCTGCTGCGCCCCGTGCGGACCCTGGAACGCGCGGCCCGCGAGATTGGTGACGGAGGCGACCTGCGCCGCGCCCTGCCCGGCAGCGGCGAGGGCGACGAACTCGCCCGCCTGGCCCTGACCCTGGAGCAGAGCTACGGCCGTCTGGCCGACGCCCGCGAACGCGAACAGGGTTTCCTGCGCGCCGCGGCCCACGACCTGCGCAGTCCCCTGGCCGCCGTGCAGGCCAGGGTCGAGGGCACCCTGAGCCGCGAACGCGACCCCGAGCGCTACCGCCACGACCTGCGTGAGGTCGGGCGGGACCTCGGGCGGCTCTCGGCCCTCACCAACCACCTGCTGCTGCTGTCGCGCGACGCCTCGGCTCTCGGCCAGTCGCCCGTGCCGCTGCGCGACCTCGCCGCCGAGGCTGTGGACCGCGCCCGCGAGCTGGCCCCCGAAGCCGACATTGACCTCGCTGCGCCCACACCGGTCGGAGTCATGGGCGACCGGGTACTGCTCGGTCAGGCCATCTGGAACCTCACCGTGAACGCGATCCGTCACGCTCCCGGCGCCACCGTGACGGTCACGGTGGCGTCTCTGGAGAGGGGCGGCACGCAGGTCACGGTGCAGGACGACGGCCCCGGAGTTCCGGCCGAGGAACTCGCGCGGCTGGGCGAGGCGTTCTACCGGCCCGATACCAGCCGTCACGGCGAGGGCTCAGGGCTGGGGCTGGCCCTGGCCCGGCGGGCAGCGGCACTTCACGGCGGAGAACTCATTCTGCACAGTGCTCCCGGTCAGGGCTTTACGGCGGTCCTGCGCCTGCCAGTGCCGGTCCTGCCGAGTCACTCTGCTACCCTGAGCGGCAATGAACCAAGCTGAAGCAGGCGCCTGGAGCGCGGTGGTGCTGGGCGGCGGTGATCCGGGCGACGCCTTTGCGGCCGCGCACGGTGTGTCGGTCAAGCCCCTCATTGATCTTGCCGGCTCCGCGATGGCCACCTACGTCCTGCGCGCCCTGCGGGAGAGTGGGCGGGTCCGGCGAGTCCTGTACGTCGGGCCCACCACACCCGAGATTGAGGCGCTTACCGACGGCCGCGTCACCGATCACGGCACCCTGCTCAGCAATCTCGAAGCCGGCGTTGAGGCGCTGCGCTCGACCGGCCTCCCCCCTGGCGAGCGGGTGCTGGTCGTCACCGCCGATATCCCGATGCTGAGTGCCCAGGCTGTCCGCGACGTACTGGAAGCCGCCTCTACCGATGCCGCCCTGATCTATCCCGTCGTGAGGCGGGAGATCTGTGAAGCCCAGTATCCGGGCGTCAAACGCACCTACGCCCGTCTGCGCGACGGCACCTTCACGGGGGGCAATCTTTTCCTACTTGACCCCGCCCTCATCGGTCAGTTCCTGCCGCGCCTGCGGGCCATTCTGGCCGCCCGTAAAGCTCCCCTACGCTTGGCCGGCATCGTCGGCCCCGGCGTGTTGCTGGGTCTGTTGACTGGCCGCCTGACCGTCGAGGCGCTGGAGAAGCGGGTCAGCGACCTGTTGGGCGTGCGGGCCTGCGCGCTTGTCACGCCTCACGCGTCTGTCGGCACCGATGTGGACAAGGAGGCCGACCTGGATCTGGCGCGGCGCCACCTGGTTCGGCAATCCTGAGCTGAAAGCTCGGTTTTTATTGTCCAGGCGCAGAAAAAAATGGGACGGCAACCCAATGTTTGCCCTTGTCAGCACTGGATCACCTGTGCATACTGTTCTTCATGCCTCATGTCATCACGAGCCCCTGCGTCAGCGTCAAGGATCAGGCCTGCACCGAAGTCTGCCCTGTCGAGTGCATCTACGACGCTGGCGACCAGTTCCTCATCCACCCCGACGAATGTATTGACTGCGGCGCCTGCGTCCCCGCCTGCCCTGTGAGCGCCATCTTCCCTGAAGAGGACGTCCCCGGCGGCGAACAGGAATTCATCGTCAAGAACCGCGTCTTCTTCGGTCTCTGAAAATTCCCGCTCATTGCAGGCGCTCTGTCCAGGGCGCCTTTTTTACTCCTCAACACTTCTTGCCTGCACATCAAAAAAGCCCCCACCTCGGTGGAGGTGGAGGGATTGTGGAGCGGGAGACGAGATTCGAACTCGCGACATCTACCTTGGCAAGGTAGTGCTCTACCAGCTGAGCTACTCCCGCAATAAAAAAAACCCCCGCGCTGACCGACTTTTCCGGGCTGCTGCCAGCCGAGTATCATTGGCGCTGCTGTGTTTCACGACCCAGTTCGGCATGGAGTGGGGTGGGTC
>NZ_LMOM01000021.1:300000-420453 GCF_001424185.1 Deinococcus sp. Leaf326
GCGCGGCGACCTCGCGGGGGTGGAGGTCGTCCTGGCCGGCCAGCAGGGCGCGCACCTCGTCCAGCAGTTCGGGGTGCGCCGCCTCTACCTGCGCCGCCCCCACCTCACGCGGGTGCAGCAGCGCCTGGACACGCCGCGTCACGAAACCGTAGTTGGGCAGCATGTCCTCTTCGGCGTCCAGGGCGGGATAGAGCCGTTCGAGGTCGCCCGCGCGGTAGCCCGGCACACGGGCCATCAGCGTGAGGTCCTGCGCGCGGGCCGGCGCGCGGATGGGATCGGCCTGCACGAAGCCCATGCGGTCCAGCGCGGCCTGCACGTCCGGCGCCCGGTCCAGCGTGCGCCACGCGGCGGCGCGCAGGGTGGCCCTGGTTGGGGCAGCAGGGTCGGAGCTGCTCACGCGCCGGCCGGCCGGCCCGGCGACACCCAGGGATTGCCCGTGACCAGAAAGCGCCAGGGCAGGTCGGCGCCCAGCCGCAGGCCGATGCGGGGCGTGGTAGTTACCTCGGCGTCGGGCACGGCCTCGCCCGGAACGAAGTACAGCTCCGGCCCAGCGACGCTCTGGCCGTCGAGATCGGGGGTGATGCTCAGCGCTGTCATCAGTTTGGCGGGGCCGTTCGTGAGGTCTAGCCGCCGCTTGACCGGCCGGAGTCCGCGCATGGTCTCCTCGCCCAGCACCGGCTCGGCCGCGCGGATGAGGATGGCCGCCTGCACGCCCGACTCGCGGCAGACCACGTTCAGCAGCGAGTGCTGGTACACCGAGTGGAAATAGACCCGGCCCGGCGGTCCCCCGAGCGCCTGAGCCGCCCCCGGCAGCCGCGCGATGACGTGGCAGCTCGGGTCGCGCGGACAGTCATAGGCCTCGGTCTCCACGATGCGGGCCGCCATGCGGGGCCCGTTGGGAAGCTGGCGGACCAGCACCGCGCCGAGCAGCTCGCGCGCCACCTGGACCGGGTCGCGGTCAAAGAAGGACACGCCCAGCGCCCGCGCGTGGTCATGGGCCGAAAGGGGAGCAGACATCCGGCCCAGCCTAGAGCATGACCTGAAAGGGGCGGCTCTCACCGAACGTTGACCTTCGGGCCGCCGTCCCCCGGCCCGGCCAGGTCCATGCTCGGGACACCCGGCGACACCCAGGGATTGCCGGTGACCAGAAAGCGCCACGGCAACGCGCGGCCTGCGCGCACGCCGACCCGCGCCGTGACCGTCACCTCAGCGTCGGGCAGTGGGCCCCCGGCCGCCAAGAGGTGCAGCGCGGGGCCGTCCACCGGAGTGCGCGCCACCTCGCCCGGTCTCAGACCCAGGGCGTAGACGAGTTTGGCGGGGCCATTCGTCAGGTCACGCTCCCGCACGACCGGGCGGTGCGTGAGCATCTGGTCCTTGCCCGAGAGCGGCTCCAGCGCGCGGATCAGGACGCTGGCGGCCACGCCTGGCGCGCGGCACGACACCTGAAGCAGGGGGTGGCCGTGCGTCGCCCAGAACAGCCAGCGTCCCGGCGCGGTCGCCATCTCGGCGCTGCGGGCGGCGTGAAATCGCCCGGCAGTGCAGGCGGGGTCGCGCGGGCAGTCGTAGGCCTCGGTCTCGACCACGCGCCCCGACAGCACCTCGCCGCCGGGGAGGGTATGCACCAGGGCCGCGCCCAGCAGTTCGCGGGCGACCAAGACCGGATCGCGGTCGAAGAAGGCGGCCGGAAGCGGCGGGGCCGAGGTCATCGGGGCGGGGCCGGGCGGGTGGTGCGCCAGAAGACGTAGCCCAGAAAAGCCGCCATGAAGACGAAGCCCCCGCCGTAGACCAGGAGGTCCAGGAAGTCCTGGGGCCGCCCGTATACGGCGTTCGAGACGATCTCGGCCAGTTCTTGCAGCATCAGGGCCAGCATGGGGAGCATCGGCAGGGCGACCGAACGTAGCTGGGCTGGCATGTAACGGGCCACTAGCAGCCACCAGCCCCACACCAGGACAGGCGCCTGGAGTAGCGTGACGGCGTACCCGGCCGCGCCCAGGGCGTCGGGATACGGATCGTCCACGCCGAGCACCCGTTGGCCCGGCCCGCCCAGTAGTGAAAGGACCATGCCGTAGGTCGCGGCGGTCAGAGACACCCCGAAGAGCAGTGTCCAGCCGGTACCCAGCCTATCGGCGGCTGTCTGGGTCACATTCCCCTGGCCGGGAAGCCTCACTGCGCCCGGCGTGGAAGGCGCGCGCGCCGGACTGCCGGGCCGCTTCCGAGCTGAGAGGTGAGCTGCCCCGGGATCACGCGCCCCGCACGGCCTTCTGCCGCCTGCGCTGCGCGAGGTACAGCAGGGCGCCGATTGCCAGCGTGCCGACCACCGCCGAGTAGGTATCCAGGGGCCGTCCCTGGGCGAGGTCCGACACGGCGCGACTCAGCAGCCGCAGCGCCACGCCCAGGATCAGGGCGGAGGTCACGGCGAACTGCCGGCCCGACTCGCTGGTTCCCCGGCCCACGACTACCGACGCGGCCCAGACCAGGACGGGAATGTGCAGCGACATGACCAGGTACCCGGCCAGACCCAGGGTGGGGGGCAGGGGCGGCTGCACGCCGGGGACCAGCTGGCCCGGCCCGCCGGAGAGGTGGAGCAGCGACGAGAGGGCCACCCAGCCCAGCACGAGCGGCCAGACCCAGCGGGGCGTCGTGCCGGGAAGGGGGCGGCCAGGAGAGGTCATCGTCCCCAATCTACCGTGCGCGCAGCAACCCGCCCTCATAGATACGGCGCACGGTCGCTTCGATATCGGGTTCGCGCACGGTCAGGTCGCGTACCGGGGCGTGCGCGGTGACGCGGGCGATGGGCTCTGCGGCCGTACCCGAAAACCCGTAGCGCACGCGCGGGCCGTCGGCGGCCAGCAGGGTCAGGCCCGGAACCTCGGGGCTGGGGGGCGCGTGTTCGTACTCGGCGTGCAGCTCGCGCTCGCCGCCGAAACGGGTCTGCAGTTCGCCCAGGGCACCGTCGTACAGCAGCCGCCCCCCGTCGATGATGAGCACCCGGCGGGCCAGGCGTTCCACGTCGCCCAGGTCGTGGGTCGTGAGGAGCACCGTGACCCCACGCTCGGCGTTGACGCGGCGCACGAACTCGCGGATGCGCTCCTTGGCGACCACGTCCAGCCCCACCGTCGGCTCGTCGAGAAACAGCAGTTCGGGGTCGTGCAGCAGCGCCGCCGCGAGGTCCGCGCGCATCCGCTGCCCCAGCGACAGGGCGCGCGCGGGCGTATTCAGGAACGGCCCCAGGTCCAGCAGTGCCGTGAATTCGGCCAGATTCTCGCGGAAACGCCCGGCGGGCACGCGGTAGACGTGGCGCAGCAGCTCCAGCGACTCGCGCACGGGCAGGTCCCACCACAGCGTCGTGCGCTGCCCGAAGACCGCGCCCAGCCGGGCGACGTGCCGCCGCCGCTCGCGCCAGGGCACCACGCCGCCCACCGTGACCTCCCCCGAGGTGGGCACGAGCAGGCCCGTGAGGACCTTGACGGTCGTGGACTTGCCGGCGCCGTTCGGGCCCAGGTACCCGACGACCTCGCCCGCCGCGACCGAAAAAGAGATGTCTTGGACGGCGGCGGTGGCCCGGGGGCCGCGCCCGAAGGTCTGGTGGAGGTGGCGCACTTCGATCATCGGGCTCCCTGAGACGGCAGAAAAGACGGATTCAGAACACCTTGCTCCCCAGTTTTGCTGCCGTCATGGGGGTCAGGGGGGTGGCCTCGCCGCTCGCCAGGCCGGGAAACTGCACGCCCAGGATCAGGACTTCGGACGAGACATCGCCCACCGTGCGCGGCGCGAAATTCAGCACACCGATGACCTGGGTGCCCACGAGCTGCTCCGCGGTGTGGCCGGTAAAGCGGCCCATGCTCGTGCGGGTGCCGTACCTGCCGAAGTCTAGGGTCAGGCGGTAGGCGGCCTTCGGGGCGCTGGGCTCGGGCACGGCGGCCACCACGCGTCCCAGGCGCAGGTCGAGGAGGGCCAGGGTGTCGTCGGGGCTGACGGTGGGTTTGAGGTCGGTCGCCATAGCGGCCACTGTGGCGTGCGCCCCCGGGGCGGGACGGAGGCCGCCTAGTCAGGATGGCTGGGCCGGGCCGGTTCACGAACCCGTCCCCTGGTAGTGGCGCACGCCCACGCGCCACAGCAGCGCGGCGGCCCCCAGCACCAACGGCCCGGCCATGGGCGCGAGGTACGCGGCCCAGCCGGGCAGGCCGTCGGGCAGCGGACGGCCCAGCAGATGCAGGACCGGAAAGTACGAGAGGAAGGCGGCGGGCAGCAGGTACGTGAAGGCCCGGCGCAGCCACTCGCCGTAGATGTCCATCGGATACGAGATCAGGGAGCGCCCGCCGTAGGTCACGACGTTCATGGCCTCGACGCTCTCGACCGTCCAGAAGGTGAGCGTGCCGCCCACGACGAACAGCCCGCCGAAAAAGGCGATCAGGCCCAAGATGCTGCCCGCAAGCAGCCCTAGCCCCCAGGCTGTCCACACCACGCCCGACTGCGTCATGCCGTAGGCGAGGATACCGGCGGCGAGCAGGGCGCGCGGAAAGCGCCGCAGCGCGAAGTCCGAGCCGAGTACCTGCACCGGCAGCGGCGCGGGCCGCAGCAGCAGGGTGCTGAAACTGCCACTGCGGATCTGCGCCGAGAGGTTGGGCGCGTCGAAACCGCCGAACAGCAGGTCCATGAGGACGAAGCCGAGCTCGGCCAGTCCGTAGAGCAGTGCGACCTCGCCCAGCGTCCACCCGCCCAGTCCCCCGAAACGCGGCAGCACGAGCGCGAAGGCCGCGAACTCGGTCGCCGTGATGAGCGCCGTGGCGAGGGCGTCGAGCGCGAACGACGTTCGGTACACCCCCTGCGAGCGGGCCTGGGCGCGCAGCAGCAGGAAGTATAGCCGCAGGTGGTGGCCGGCCGAGCCGAGCCTGTTACGGCCCCTACCCACCGGCCACCTCCAGCCGCCGCAGGCCGCGCGCCAGGGCCAGGGCACACAGGGCCAGCAGCCCCAGCGTCCAGCCGAGTTGCCCGGCCAGTGCCGCCCAGGCCGCCGCGCCGGTCTTCTGGCCCAGCCACAGCGTGACGACCGTGTTCAGCATGGCGGGAAAGGGGGTCCAGGCCAGGGCCGCGCCCACCCACGCCGGAAAAAAGGCCAGCGGCATCAGGAACCCGCAGCCCAGGCCCTGTACCGCCCAGGCGAAGCGCCCGATGCCCACCGCGTCCGGCGACCAGAAGGCCGCGCAGTTGACCAGAAAGCGGAAGGCGAAGCCGCAGGCCCACGCCAGCACGACGCTGAACAGGGTCAGAAGTGGCTGGGCGGGCAGCCGGGCTGCCCACACGAGCACGAACAGGACCAGCATGGGCAGCCCGCGGACCACGAACTGCCCCGCCGCGCGCCCGGCGTCCTGCGCGGCCCAGAAGGGCAGCAGGGGCGTGGGCCGCAGCAGGTCGGTCACGACCTCGCCGCGGTGGACGGCGCGCATGAAGTCAGTCCAGCCGAACAGCGAGAACGCCCCGATGAAAATCTGCGTAAGGCCGACGTAGGTCACGGCGTCGCTGGCCGTCCAGCCGGCCACCGGCGTACCGGGGCCGGTGGGCCGCGTACCGAACAGCGCCAGCAGCACCGCAATTCTCAGCGCGCCGAAAAAGAAGTTGGTGATCAGTCCCCACAGCGCCGCCTGCGGGTAGGCGAACTGCCGCCGGAAACCCAGGCGGGCGGTGACCGCGTACAGGGCCGCCGTCCCGGCCGGGCCACCCCGAGAGCTGGGAGAAGCCGCCGCACGAACTGTATTCAAATGGTCCTCCGCCCCTTGTTTTGCCGAACCGGGGAAGAGGCGCAGCATAGAGGGCGGCTGCGCGCGCGGGGATGGGCCAAATGGCGCAGGCCTGGGCTACCGACCGGCGCCCGAGCCTGAACCCTGTCTCAAAGCGGACAGGTGTTTTCTGCATCCGCCGCCGGGTTCGGCGCCCTACGCTTGGCCCATGATGGATCTCTTCGGCAAGCTCGGCGGCCTGGGTCAGGCTCAGGGACAGATCAGCTCGCAGCTCGGCACCAACCCCCAGCAGACTTCCTCAGCGCTGGAGGCCGCTGTGCCGCTGCTGCTCGGCGCCCTGACCCGCAACGCCGCGCAGCCCGGCGGAATGGAGTCGCTGATGGGCGCGCTGAACCAGCACGACGGCCGTGCCCTCGACCGCTTTCAGCAGGGTCAGATGCCCGACACCCAGGACGGTCAGGCCATCGTCGGCAAGATCTTCGGCGGGCAGGGGCAGGCGGCGGCCAACGCGGTGAGCCAGCGCTCGGGCCTCAGCCCGCAGCTTGCCATGCAGGTGCTGTCCATGCTCGCGCCGCTCGTCCTGGCGTACCTCAGCCGCCAACGGAGCAACCAGAACGGCGGGTTGAGTCAGGGCAACCAGGGCGGCGGTATGGGCGACCTCGGCGGTCTGCTGGGCGGCCTCCTGGGTGGTGGCGGCGCCGGCGGCCTGGGGGGTCTGCTGGGCGGCCTTCTCGGCGGCGGTCAGGCGCAGGCGCAGAGTGCGCCCCAGAGCCAGCCCCAGATGGGTGGTGGCGGCGCTCTGTTCCCCGGCTCGGCTCCGGCAGGCCGGGAGCAGGGCAACGCCTACACGGGCGGCGCCCAGACGGACCTCGACCAGATGAACGGGCGCGGTCAGGGTCAGACGCAGCAGCAGGGCGGCGACCTCCTGAGCACGCTGAACCGCACGCTGGACCGCGACGGCGACGGCAATGCCCTGAACGACCTGATCGGTATGTTCGGCGGGCGGCGCTAGACCCGCGCGCCCACACCGGCCCCCTCCCATCTGGGTAGGGGTTCTTTACGTTCGCCTACGGCGCGTCCCGGCAAGCCCGGTCCACCCGCTTCAGCAGGGTGGGAACGCGGTAATCGCCCGCCATCGCCTGTACGTGGGCGGCCGCCTCGCGCGCGCCGAGCCCCGCCGCCGTGACATACAACGCCCGCGTCTCGCCGCGCCGCACCGCCTCGGCGTGAGGTGACCCCCGAAAAGCCGTTTTGGCAACGCCGACCACCGGCACCGCCCGGCCCAGCGCTGCGTACAGTGCCCAGCCCAGGCCGGGGCGCCCGTCGCCGTCCAGCGTCACGTACCCGTCGATGACCACCGCCTTCAGGGCGCCCACCAACGGCGAGAGAAGCGGCAGCAGGCACGGGAGCTCGCGCCGCGCGAACGCGCCCGGCTCGTAGGGGGCCACGGCCTCCAGCCGGTGAATCCCGCCGCCGGTCTCCGAGGCGGCCGCCCAATCCGTGAACAGCAGCAGCGCGGCGCGCGCACTGCCGTCCGGGCGGTAGTCCACATCGGCGCAGGCGAACACGGACTCAGCGGGGGGGCAGCAGGAGTTTGCCTTCTAGCGGCGTGCTCAGGACGATCGAGGTGTCGCAGGTGAAGCCCATGCCGATCAGTTCGCTCAGCATCGCTTCCAGCTCGCCCACGTCGGGCACGGCGACCTTCAGGATGCAGCTGTTGTCTCCGGTCACGCTGTGGCATTCGAGCACGCCGTCGTGGCGGCCGGCCCAGCGTACCAGGGTCGGGTCGTTGCGCCCGCTGTCCTGCACGCCGATGAAGGCGGTGATGGTGCGGCCCAGCGGTTTGGGGGCCACGCGCACGCCGTAGCCCAGAATCACCCCGGCGTCCTCCAGCCGGCGCACGCGCTCGGTGACGGCCGGGGCCGAGAGGCCCACGCGGCGGCCCAGCTCACGCATCGAAAGCCGCGAGTCGGTCTGGAGTTCCTGAAGGATGCGGTGGTCGAGGGGGTCGAGGGACCCGCCGAACTGTCTCATACCCGTCAGCCTAGCATTTGAAAGGTCCAGGGTGGCGTTTGCCCACCGGGCAGCGGCCAGGGCGCGTCCACACGCCCAGCGCCGGCCTTCCAAAAGGGGAGGGACATTACGGAAAATAAAAGCCTCATCTCATCCCGCCCACTGAGGCAGCGTTCCTGGAGGCTTTATGTCGAGCATTCACCCGCAGGCGACCACCCGTGCCCAGCAGATGCTGCCGCGCGGTCACCGCGCCCCCAAATGGCAGCACGTGCCCGACGAGCAGTGGTACGACTGGAAATGGCAGCTCAAAAACCGTATCAACTCGGTCGCCGAACTTGAGGAAGTGCTGCGCCTGACTGACTCCGAACGTCAGGGAGCGAGTGCCGAGGGCATCTTCCGGCTCGACATCACGCCGTATTTCGCCTCGCTCATGGACCCGGAGGACCCGACCTGCCCAGTCCGGCGTCAGGTCATCCCGACGCACCACGAACTCACCCCGTTCACGGCCATGATGGAAGACTCGCTGGCCGAGGACAAGCACAGTCCGGTGCCGGGGCTGGTCCACCGCTACCCCGACCGCGTGCTGATGCTGGTCACGACCCAGTGCGCGAGTTACTGCCGCTACTGCACCCGCTCGCGTATCGTGGGCGACCCGTCCGAGACCTTCAACCCGGCCGAGTACGAGGCGCAACTGGAATACCTGCGCCGCACTCCGCAGGTGCGGGACGTGCTGCTCTCGGGCGGCGACCCGCTGACGCTGGCGCCCAAGGTGCTGGGGCGATTGCTCTCGGAACTGCGCAAGATCGAGCACATCGAGATCGTGCGGATCGGCACGCGCGTGCCGGTGTTCATGCCCATGCGCGTGACCCAGGAACTGTGCGACGTACTGGCCGAAAACCACCCGGTCTGGATGAATATCCACGTCAACCACCCCAAGGAGATCACGCCGGAAGTCGCCGAGGCCTGCGACCGCCTCACGCGTGCCGGGGTGCCGCTGGGCAACCAGAGTGTGCTGCTGCGCGGCGTGAACGATCACCCGGTGATCATGCAAAAGCTCCTGCGTGAGCTCGTCAAGATCCGGGTGCGGCCCTACTACATCTACCAGTGCGACCTCGTGCACGGTGCGGGTCACCTGCGGACCACGGTGAGCAAGGGGCTGGAGATCATGGAATCGCTGCGCGGCCACACGAGCGGCTACAGCATTCCGACCTACGTCGTGGACGCGCCCGGCGGCGGCGGCAAGATTCCGGTCGCGCCGAACTACGTGCTGTCGCACAGCCCCGAAAAGCTGATCCTGCGGAACTTCGAGGGCTACATCGCCGCCTACAGCGAGCCGACCGACTATACGGGGCCGGACATGGCCGTGCCTACCGACTGGCAGCGTCAGGAACCCGGCCAGAGCGGCATCTTTGGGCTGATGGCTGGCGAGCGCATCTCCATCGAACCCAAGGAATTCAGCGAGAGCCGCAACCGCCCCGGCGCCACGCAGCACCGCCTGAACAGCCGTGAGGACAAGTGGACGGCCTACGGCGTGGGCAGTTCTGCCGCCGCGCCCGTGACCGAGACCGCTCCCGACGGCCTGCCGCAGACGGTTCCTGCGATCAGCGGGGACTGAATCCCAGCGCGCCCAGAATTCCTTTCTACCCTGTTTAGGAGAAGTCATGACCACCCTTGACCAGCCCAAGACCCAGGCCCGCCAGCCCGAGCTGCGCACCGCCCTGCCCGGCCCCAAGACGGCCGCGATCATGAACCGCGACGCGCAGTATCTCTCGACTTCATACATGCGGCCCTATCCCTTCGTCCCCGATCACGGCGAGGGCGTGTGGCTCACCGACGCCGACGGCAACACCATGCTGGACTTCTTCGCGGGGATTGCGGTGAGCACGACCGGTCACGCGCACCCACACGTGGTGCAGGCCGTACAGGAGCAGGTCGGCAAGTTCGCGCACGTCTGCCTCACCGACTACCCGCAGGAGATCACGACCAGCCTGGCCGAACGCCTCGTGCGGCACATCGAACGGCCCCTGCCGGACGGTAGCTTCGAAAAGTGGCGCGTCTTTTTCGGCAACTCGGGCGCCGAGGCGGTCGAGGCGGCAGTCAAGCTCGCGCGCAACCACACCGGACGCACCCACATCATCTCGACGATGGGCAGCTTTCACGGGCGAACCTACGGCGCGATTACGTTGACCGGCAGCAAGACGAAGTACAAGCGGGGCTTCGGGCCGCTGCTGCCCGGCGTCTCGCACGTGCCGTACCCCAATCCCTTCCGGCCGTTGCCCGGCAGCACGCCGGAGACCTGTGGGCAGGCGGTCCTCGACCAGATCGAGGCACTGTTCGTGGGCGTCATTCCGGCCGACGAGGTCGCGGCCATCATCGTCGAGCCGATGCAGGGAGAGGGCGGGTACATCGTGCCGCCGGCCGACTTTCTGCCGGGGCTGCGCGCGCTGTGCGACCGGCACGGCATCATGCTCATCTTTGACGAGGTGCAGGCCGGCATGGGCCGCACCGGCAAGATGTTCAGCTTCCAGAACTTCGGGGACGTGCAGCCCGATATGGTCACAGTCGCCAAGGGCATCGCCTCGGGGCTGCCCATCTCGGCGCTGCTGGCCCGCGAAAGCGTGATGACCTGGCCGGTCGGCTCGCACGGCTCGACCTTCGGCGGCAACCCGGTGTCGGCGGCGGCCGCCCACGCGACCCTCGACCTGCTCGAAGGCGTGCGAACTCACCCCGGCTGCGGCGCCTCTCTGATGGAGAACGCCGCCGACGTGGGCACGTACCTCCTGGGTGAACTGCGGGCCATGCAGGCCGAGTTTCCCTTCCTGGGCGACGTGCGCGGGCAGGGCCTGTTCATCGGGCTGGAGTTCGTCAAGCCCGACGGCTCGCCCGACGGGGCCCTGCGCGACGCGGCCAGCATGGCGATGTTCAGTCGCGGCCTCCTGAACCTCGACTGCGGCGAGGCCGTCATCCGGGTCAGCCCGCCGCTGATCCTCACGCGTCAGGAGGCCCAGACCGGCCTGGAGATCATGCGGGACGCCCTGCGGTCGCTGGCCTGAACCCGGCGAGCGGGGCGCCGGATCTTCCGGAGTCAGCGCCCCGCTCTCAATGCTGTTGCCGGATGCGGCAGGCCGCCCGGAGGTGCTTTTCCAGCATCTCCGAGGCGGCACTGGGGCAGCCCGCCGCCTCGCCGGTCCCGAAATGCTGGTAGCCGAAGTGCAGGTACATGGCCTGGTTGCGGGGCAGGGCGCGCCGCACCGACAGCCGCACGCAGCCCAGGCCCAGTTCGGCCGCCCGCCTCTCGACGACCGAGGTCAGGGCGCGGGCCAGGCCCCGGCCCCGCGTTCTGGGCAGTACGGATAGGCGACTGAGATACAGGTGGTCGCCCCGGTGCTCGTACAGCACGCAGCCGGCCACCTGTCCCCCGCATTCGGCCAGGAACGCGCCGCCGCCACCTTGCAGGAGGGCGCTGAGACGTGCGGACGACTCCTGCAGGGCGGGGCTGGGGGGCGACAGGCGGTCACGGTACTCTGCGAAGGCCGTGCGGATGATCCAGGCGAGTGCCTCTGCGTCGGCGGCGCTCGCCCGGCGCAGCAGGACTGGTGCAGGGGCCAGTGCCGCGCGTGCAGGACCGACGATCTGACCCCTGAACCTCTCTGAACCCGCTTCCCGGAACATCGGCATGGCCCGACTATAGGCACGCCGCTTTCCGGCAGGTACTGGCCAGGTGGAGGACCGACTGGCCGGCTGGCCGCCCTCCTTTTAGACTGCCCGTATGTCCGCGAAACGGTACTTTGCCCGCCATGGCCTGGGCGTCTCGGGCCTGCGCCGCGCCGGGGCAGGCTTCTCCAACGAGGTCTGGCTGACCGACACGGCCGTGTTGCGCCTGGGCCAGCGGACCCGGCACGCCCACGAGGCGCGGGTGGCCTGCGGCGCCCTCGCGGCGGGGGTTCGTACCGCGCGGCCGCTGTATTGGGGCCGGGGCTACGGCCTGTGGGAACGCCTGAGTGATGAGGCGCCCGTGCAGGTGACGCCCGAGGTCTGGAAAGATGTGCTGGACGATCTGGAACGTCTCCAGTCCTGTCCGCCGCTGCTCCGGCCCCGGCGCCCTGCACCCTGGCGGGGTGATCCCGAGTGGACCGGGCGCACCCAGGCCCAGGCGGGCTGGACCCCCACCGAGCGGGCCGAACTCGGGCGCCTTCTGGGCATGCCGTATCCGGTGACCGCGCCCGTGTTCGCCCACGGAGACGTGTACCGCCTGAACCTGCTGGTAGACGGGAATGGTCGGTACGCGGGAATACTCGACTGGGGCGCGGCCGGCTGGACCGCCCTGGAGGCCGAGGTCGCCGTCATGGACGGCCCGGCCTCCGCCCTGGCCCGCTGGGGGAGCCGCCTTGATCCCGAACTGCGGCGGCGGGCACGGCTGAATCTGAGCTTGAAGGTGGCGGGGGCGGGCCGCGCGCCGTTCGGGGTGGTGCGGGCCCTGCTCGAGTCCGGCTGAATCCCGCCGGTCAGCGCAGGGACGGGAAGCTGGTCAGGCCCAGACCGCCCAGGCCGCCGCTGTACAGCCACTGGCTGGTGGGGAGCGCGCCGGTCTGGCTGGTGGTCGTCAGGGTGACCGTACTCTTGTCGAAGAGGACATTCGTCGTGACGTTGACGGTGTTCCAGCCCGGGCTGAGCTGGACGGCGCTGGTCAGCGTCGCCTGGATGGCGGCGTCCTGATACGGGCCGGTGCAGGTCTGGCTGCCGCTGACGCTCACGGCGCGGTCGCTGTACACATAGGCCCCGTTGCGGATGGTGAGCGTGCCCGTCTGGGCTGCCTCGTTGAACTCGCCACTCTGGGTAACCGGCGAGATGACCCCCGCCTTCTGTCCCGTCACCGCTACGAGCAGGGCCGCGCCCCGGGCCGCCGTATCGGAGGGCACCAGGGCGGCCGTGCAGTTCAGGCCGGCAGGCACGAACGGATTGTCCTGAAGATTGAGCGCCGCAGCGAGAGAACCCAGGCTGGCGGAGGCCACCGCCGCAGGCAGCGCCACTGAGAAGGTGCCGTCGGCGTTCAGGGAACCGGTCGCCACGACCGCCGTTTTGCCGCTGTCGTCCACGACTGTCGTGGCGACCTGCCCGGCACCGCCCGACCACGCCTTCAGGGTCAGGTTGGGAAAGC
Source organism: Deinococcus sp. Leaf326 (assembly GCF_001424185.1). NCBI lineage: Bacteria > Thermotogati > Deinococcota > Deinococci > Deinococcales > Deinococcaceae > Deinococcus > Deinococcus sp. Leaf326. The sequence goes on from NZ_LMOM01000021.1 coordinate 312,910, forward strand.
TCGGCTGCCACAGGTCCTCCTCGACGACCGTGCCCGTTATCACCGGGCCGCGCGCCGGCTCGTCCGTGCCCGGCGTCGTGGGGGCGCCGTCGCAGGCCGCGAGAAGAAGAGCCAGACCCAGGAGCATTGCCGCATATTTCATATGGTTCCTACTCTACTGTGCCTGTTCGACCCTAGTACTGCAGGAGAAGTCGCGGGGTGTATGGTGGCGGGTGGTTCGGCTGCCTCACCAGCCTATAAACGCGAACCTGGGCCGGTGCCGACAAGCCCTGCGTACACGCGGGCTCACCTCAGTCCAGCCGCAGCCCGAACCGCACGACGTGGTAGGCCCCGACCTGCACCTCGTCCACAGCCACGAACCCGGCGCCGATATACAGCGCCCGCAGTTTCGGTCGGTCGGAGGCGGTATCGAGGCGCAGCCAGCCGCGACCGGCGGCTCTGGCCTGCGCGGCCGCGTCGCCGAGCAGCGCTCCGGCCAGCCCCTGCCCCTGCGCCGCCGGACGAACCGCCAGTTTGTGCAGGTACAGCGCCTCGCCGGGTGGATCGTCCGGCCAGAACAGCGGGTCGCGGTCCAGCAGGACGTAGCAGCCGACCGCCTCGTGGCCGGGGGGTGTGGACACCGGCCACGCCACGCGCCAGCCTCCCGGCGGGTAGTGCCGCGCCAGGCGTTCCGGGGTCAGACTCGTGGGCGGCCACAGGGGCTCTCCCCGCGCGGCAAGTGCCTCCGCCGAGGCGACCAGCACCTGTGAGGCGGCCGCCACGTCGCCGGAAGTGAAGGTCAGCTCCGGCATCAGCCGCTAAGTTCTGGGGCGGGTTCGATTCCGGTAGCGTACAGGTCGCTGCCCCGCACTTCGAGCCGCACGCGGGGCAGGGGAGAAGCCGCCTTGCCGAAGACCGATTCGCCCGCCCGCAGCGGGTCGAACACGCTGTAGTGGCAGGGGCAGCCCAGTTGCGGGTGACGCTCGCCCTGCGGCGGGCGGTAGTTGAACGCGAAGGCTAGCACTTCCTGGTCGCGCACGAGGTTGACCGAGCAGCCCAGGTGCGTGCAGACCCGAGAGAAGGCCGCGTAGTGGACCCCACCCACGCTCAGGCCACCCGCGACCGGCTGGGGCAGCCGCAGCAGCGTGCAGGGCCGCCCCCCGTAGCTGAAAGTGCGCTCGGCCCAGACCTGGCCCAGCTCGTCCCGCGCCGCCACGCGGGCGGCCGGCCCGGAAACGAAGGCCTCCGCGCCGACCCCCCGGCGTCCGCGCAGGACCCGCGTGGCGTAGTAGCCCATGTACCCAAAAGCGCCCAGCGTGCCCGCCACCGGCAGCATCCACCAGCGCTCCAGCAGTGCGCGGCGGGTCAGGCGGCTCACAGGCGCCTCCAGGTCACTGGCCTTCACCTTGCCACTTTTCCAGCAGGTCGGTCAGGGCCGTGAGCTCCGCGCCGGTGATGTTCGGGAAGGCGGGCATGGCCCCCTGGCCGCCCCGGATGATCCCCTGGATCGCCGCGCGGCTCAGGGTGCTGGCGCGCAGGCTGGGGCCGATGCCGCCGCCCCCCGCCGCGCCGTGGCAGCTCGCACAGTTGGCGGCGTACACGCTCAGGGCCGGATCGGTCTGGTTCTGGCGGGCGCGGATGGCGGTGATGGTCTCGTCGGCCTCGCGGCCCTGGGGATTCAGGCTGCGGTAGCGTTCCAGGGCCGTCAGGGCCTCGGCGTCCTGCCCGTAGCGCACGAGCGCGAAGCCCAGGAACAGTTGCGACTCGGCGTCGTCGGGCGCGAGCCCCACCGCCGTGCGGATGAGCAGCGCGGCACGGTCGGAGTCCTCGCGGCTCAGGGCCTCGCCGCCGCGCTCGGGGCGGGTGAGCAGCAGGATGCCCAGTCGCCGCAGCGCCTGCGGCTGCCGGGGGTCGAGTTGCAGGGCGCCGCCGTAGGCGCTGATGGCCTGGTCGTAGCGTCCCGCCCCGAACGCCGCGTCCCCCCAGGCGCGGTAGGCTGCCTCGCCGCCGCCGTTCAGGGCGCGGGCCCGCAGGCCGGGCAGCCCCAGGACCGCCTGTACAGTCTGGGCCTCGCCCGCGTTCAGGCCCGAGAGCTGCCAGCGCGGCACGAAGGTCAGGGCGCCCGCCACCGTGACCACGGCGGCCAGGGCCACCCCCCCAAGCGCCAGCGCGCGGCTACGGCCCGACCCGGCCCGCGGCGCGGGGGCCAGGGCGTCGAGCGCGCGCAGGGTCAGCGCGGCGCGGCGTTCGAGATCGGGGCGCTCCCTGGCGTCTTCGTCGCCTGCCCGCAGCTCGGCGTACAGGCGGTCCCGCTCTGCTTCGAGACGCTCACGCTCGGCAGCGTCGGGGTCGTCGGGCGTGGCCGCGCGCAGCGGCGAGAGCACCAGCCACAGCGAGGCCAGCACGATCACAGCCAGCAGCCCGGCCGCCAGCAGCGTGGCGGCAGTCATGGCCGCTCCCGGTCGGCGGCCGGGTCACTGTTGGGCGTGTGGACCTCCTGGCGCACCTGCGCCAGATAGGTGTCGTAACTCTCCTCGGGTACGGGGGCAGCGACCGGCGCGGTGGGCACCGGCTGACCCCGGCGGCCCAGCACGCGCGCGAGCGCCGCGCCGCCCAGCAGCAGGGCCAGCACCGGCGCGCCCCACAGCAGCAGCCCACGTCCCTCGCGCGGCGGGTCGAGCAGTACGAAGTTGCCGTACCGCTCCGCAAAGAAGTCATAGATGGCGCGGTCGCTGCGGCCCTGGGCCACCTGATCGCGCACCGAGGCCCGCATCTGGATGCTGATGTCGGCGCGCGACTCGGAGATCGACTCGCCGTTGTCGCACAGCGGGCAGCGCAGGTTGCGCTCGATGGACACGGCCCGGTCCTGCTGCTCGGCGCTCAGGGCCGGCGCGGTGGCGGGGGCCGCCGCCTGGGCACCGGCCACGCTGCAGGTCAGCAGTGCGGCGCCCAACAGCAGCCTCCGTGCGGCCGGCCTCACAGGCCCGGCACCCCGATCTTGCCCAGGCCGACATTCAGTCGGGCGCGGTCCAGGCCGCCCCGGTCCATGTGCCGCACGACGCCGTCCTTGTCGATGAATACCGTCTCGGGAACGCCCGACACGCCGTAGTTGATCCCGGTCGAGATGCCGGGATCGCGCAGGTTGGGGTAGGCCAGCGCGTACTCGCGGATGAAGTCGCGGGCATCCTGCTCCCGTGTCTCGTTGAACAGCACACCGACAATTGCCAGCCCCTGTCCGCCCGCGTTGCCGGGCCGCGCGCCGAGTTCGCGGAACAGTGGCGCCTCCTGACGGCAGGGCACGCACCACGACGCCCAGAAATTGACCACCACGGGCCGCCCCTTGAGAGAAGCGAGGCTCAGCGTGCCGCCGTCGAGGGTCTGGAGACTGAATGCGGGCGCGGCCTTGCCGATCAGGGGGCCGCCGTCGGTGGCGGTGCGGGCCGGGCGCAGCAGGGTCACGCCCAGCACGGCCACCAGCCCGGCCGCCAGCAGTGGGGGCACGAAGCGGCGCCAACTGGGCCGGGCGACCGGAGCGGGAGTGGAAGGAGCGGGTTTCTGGGTCATGTTCGGAAGTCCTTGCGGGAGTTCGGGCGCGGGTCAGTCGGTAGCGGGGGCCAGTCCGGCGGGCACGCGGCGGGCGGCGGCGCGGGCCGGGGGCGTCAGGGTCAGGACTGAGCCCAGCACCACGATCAGGGTGCCCCACCAGATCCAGCTCACCAGGGGGCTTTCGATCAGGCGCACGCTGGACCACTGCCCGCGCACGTCGATGGTCGTCACGACGAGGTAGGTGTCGCCCCACAGGCCGTAGCGCACCGCCGGGGCGGGGAAGGGCTGGCCCGGCGCCTGCCGGTAGGTATTCACGCGGCTCAGGAACGGCTGGCCGTCGATGTCCACATGCGCGGTCGCCGAGGCCCCGTGCGGGTAGTCCTCGCGGCTGATGCGCCGGAGCTGCAATTCCTCATTCAGGAGCCGCACGGGCGCGCCGCCCACGTTCAGGGTGACCTGCTGATCCTGGCGGTAGGTCGTGCTGAAGGCGATCCCCAGAGCGATGACCAGCAGCCCCACATGGGCGAGGTACGCGCCGTAGCGCCGGGGTTGCTCGCGCAGCAGGGTGGGCAAGCCGGCGCGGCGCTGCCGGGCGGCCCGCACGGTGAGCAGGCCCAGCCCGGCGATGTTGTAGGCGCTCAGACCCACCGTGAGCAGCACGCCGGGGTTGCGCACGCCAGCCACAAAGGCCACCAGCCCCGCCCCCAGGCCCGCCAGCAGCAGCGGCCGCAGCGCCCGCACGAGCGAGTGCCCGTCGGCGCGGCGCCAGGGCAGCAGCGGTCCCACGCCCATCAGCAGGAGCAGGCCCAGGCCCAGCGGCACGGCGAAGGCGTTGAAGAACGCCGGCCCCACCGAGGCGTCACGCCGCCCCTGCACGAATTCCACGAAGGTCGGAAACAGCGTGCCGAGCAGCACCACGAACGCGAAGACCAGAAACAGCCAGTTGCCCGCCAGGAAGGCGCCCTCTCGGCTGACCGGCGCGGCGGGATCGGCCTCGTCGCGCAGCAGCGGCGCACGCCACGCAGCCAGCGCCACCCCGAGCACGAGGAGCAGCGCCAGGAACCCCAGGAACACCGCGCCCACCGGGCCGTCGGCGAAGGCGTGCACGCTCTGCACGATGCCCGAGCGGTTCAGGAAGGTGCCCAGCACGGTGCTGGAATACGCCAGCACGATCAGCCAGACGTTCCACGAGCGCATCAGGCCCCGGCGTTCCTGAATCTGGATGCTGTGCAGGAAGGCGGTCGTGAGCAGCCAGGGAATGAAGCTGGCGTTCTCGACCGGGTCCCACGCCCAGTAGCCGCCCCAGCCCAGCGTCTCGTAGCTCCACCAGCCGCCGGCCACAATGGCGGCCGTCAGAAAGGCCCAGGCGACCATCGTCCAGCGGCGCGTCACCACGACCCAGTGGTCCGACAACCTCCCGGTGACCAGGGCCCCGACCGCATAGGCGTAGGGCACGCTCAGGCCCACGAAACCCAGGTACAGCAGCACGGGGTGCACGGCCATCATCCAGTGGTTTTGCAGCGCGGGGTTGGGGCCCTGTCCTTCGGCCGGAATGCTCGCCAGCGGCGTGAAGGGCGAGGCCACGGTGGCGCACACCCCCACGAAGAACAGCAGGCTGACGAACATGGTGCCCAGCGCCCAGGGCCGCAGCGCGTCCCTCCGCAAGGTCAGGCTCAGGATGAAGGCGTATCCCGACAGGATCCAGGCCCACAGCAGGATGCTGCCTTCGAGCGCGGCCCACAGGGTCGTCAGCTTGATCCACACCGGCGAGGTGGTCATGGAGTGTTCGGCGACGTAGCGCACGCTGAAGTCATCGCGCAGCAGGGCCACCTCCAGCACAATCACGGCGAGCGTGAGCAGCGCGAAGACGGCCCAGTTTACGCGCCGGGCCGCCTCGGAGACGCGGGCGTCGCCGCGCAGGCCGCCCACTAGCGCCAGCAGCAGCCCCGCCAGCGAGAAGCCCAGCGCGCCCAGCAGCGCGAGTTGCCCCAGCGCGCCGAGTTCCGACGCCCCGAAGGAGATCAGGTTGAGCACGGTGCCGCCTCCCTACGTCTTTCTGTTGCGCGCACGCCTACTCGGTGTCCCGCATCATGTTCTTGAGTTCGGCCTGGGTCTGGGGCACGCTGTACTGCTCGCTGTGCTTGACGACCAGTTCGCGCGCGTAGAAGGTGTCGCCCTGAAACTCGCCGCGCACCACGACCCCCTGGTTGTCCTTGAACAGGTCGCTGACCGCGCCGTGGTACCGGACCGGAAAGCTCGCGCCGCCGTCGCTGACCACGAAATTCAGGTTCAGGCTCTGGGGATCGTAACGGGCGTTCCGCACCAGTCCGCCGATCCGCAGCGAGCGGCCCTCGAGCTCAGCGCGCTGCTGCTGGTACTCGGTGGGCGTCACGAAGTATTCGAGGCTCTTGCCCAGGTTCCCGAAGGCGATGAACGCCACCAGCCCCAGCAGGGCGGCCACGCCCAGCAGGGTAGGCCAGGGACTGCGGCGCCGCCTCCGCGCGCGCGGCAGCGGGGTGCCGGCCGGGGTGGTCAACGGGGGCCTCCGCCGCGAATGGGGCGCGCCGGCTCCTGCAGGGGTGACTCGTTTCTCAGCGCGCGCAGGCGCAGCCACATCCAGGCCAGGTAGCCGAACAGCAGGCCCAGCGTCACCACGTACACCACGATCACGTAGACCGAATACTTATCCACGGACAGCCTCCCCCAGGGGTGCGGCGCCCAGGTCGCCCATCAGTTCGCGTTCCTCGCGCACCGCCTCGCGGGCTGCCAGGATGCCGCGCACCCGCAGCAGATACACGTACAGGAAGGTGAAGGCGGTTGTAGCGACCAACAGGACCCACCCGTAGATGGGCGCGCCCTCGAAGCTGATGCCGCCCAGCAGCCGCAGCGTCTGGGTCTGGTGCACGCCGCGCCACCACTCGACCGCCATGTAGTTCACCGGCACGTACAGCGTGCCCACCAGGCCGACCACGGCCGCAATGCGCGCGCGGCGGTCGGGGTCGTCAATCATGCTGCGGATCAGGAGGTAGCCGCCGTAGATGACGATGCTCAGGGCGGTGGTGGTCAGCCGGGCGTCCCACACCCAGTACACGCCCCAGGTCGGCTTGGCCCACAGCATCCCGCCGACGATGGTGGCGACCGTAAACAGCACCCCGATCTCGGCGCTGCTCATCGCCAGCCGGTCCCAGCGCCGAGACCGTGTGATGAGGTACAGCAGCCCGAACAGCCCCGTGCCGCCGTAGGCGAGGTAGCTGAGCCACGCGCTCGGCACGTGCATGAAAAACAGCCGCACCAGCGAACCCTGGTTCTGGTCGAGCGGCGCACTCAGGCCCAGGCCGGCCGCGATCAGCAGCAGCAGCAGGGTCACGCCGCCCAGCACCCTCGTCGTGAGGTCTCTTGTCATCTCGTCTCCCATTCTGACCTGCCGTGCCCCTGACCCGTGAGGACGCGCGTCACCGTGACGCCCGCGCGGTGCGGAGTGAGGACCGGCCCGGTCATGTCTACCCGCCCAGATTCGCTGCTGGGCGCAGGTGCGGGCAAGTGCGAGTGTCCCCAGCTCCGGCTGTCCGGAACCGGCGAGCGGCTCAGCGCGCCGCGCGCTCGATCTCGCGGAGGTGCTTGATGCGCTGGGCGGTGTCGGGGTGGGTGCGCAGCAGGTCGTCGGGGGCAGGGTCCTCGGCCTTCAGGCTGGTCTCGTCGGCCGCGCGGTCCTCGGTCTCCAGCCGGGCCAGGATGTCGCGCAGCGGCCGGGTCGTGCCGTAGGCGCGCAGCAGGTAGGCCCCGGCGCGCTCGTCGGCCTCGGTCTCGGCGCGGCGCGAGTAGCCGTTTTGCAGCAGGGCCGAGGGCACGGCGGCGGCGAAGGTGGCCGCTCCCACGAGGTCGCCGGTCACGGCTGTGCCCAGCAGTGCCAGCCCCAGCCCCTGATACACGCCGGCCAGCCCGTGCCGCCCGGTCACGTGGCCGGTCTCGTGGGCCAGCACGCCCATGAGTTCGCGGTCGCTGCGCGCGAGGGCCACGAGCTGGTCGGTCATGACGACCGTGCCGCCCGGCAGCGCGAAGGCGTTGGCTCCCAGCGCGAAGGGTGCGCCGCTTGGCTCGCCGTCACGCAGCAGCAGGCGGTAGCGGTAGCCGCCGCCCGCCCAGTCGCCGACCCGCGCGAACTCGCGTTTCAGCTCGGCCTGCCGCGCGGCACTCAGGCGGCTGGGGGCCAGGAAATCGTCAGTGTCCAGCAGCTGGATACTCTCGCGGTCGAAGGTGTCCAGCACGGTCACGGGCGTCGCGGCGGCGGCGGCGCGGGCCAGGGCGGGCAGGCCATAGGTCAGGAAGCCCCACACGAACAGCCCGAGCGCGGCAGTGGCCCCCAGCGTCAGGGGCCAGCTGCCTTCCAGGCGGCGCACCCCCCCCAGCACGCGGTTCTGGCGGGTCCGGGTCTCCAGGGCGCGCACCCCGGCGACGGCGCCGGTTTCAAAACGCCCGCCCCCCGGCAGCCGGATCACCCGCCGCAGGCCTGGCAGCGCCGGCTCGGCGCGCAGGGCGGTGGCCGGCCAGTGCAGCGGGCCGGGCGCGCCGGCGGCCGGCCCGGTCACGGTCAGCGCGGCTCCGGTCCCGATCTCCAGGGTGGCCGGCCACGCCCGGCTGCTCTGACCGTCGAAGTATGTGCCGGTCAGGGTCAGGGGGGCGTGCGGCGAGGGAGGCAGGGGCATCTCAGAATCCCAGGTTGATGTCGAGAAGTTCGGTGGCCGCCTCGCCCAGCGCGCTTTCCCGCGTGGCCTGCCCGGCCTGGAAGGTGCCGAGACTGACCAGGGACAGGACCTGCGTGTGCGCGGCGACGTAGCGCGCCCGGCGGACCGCTGCCCAGGGCGTGAGCAGGCCCAGCGAGACGACCTGGGCGGCGGCGTTGCCCACGCCGATCCACACCAGCCGGGCGGTGCTGAAGGTCGCGCGGGCCCGCACCACCCCGCCGAGTTCGAGGTGGTTCAGGACGTAGCGCAGCGTGGCGGCCCGGACGTACTGCCACGCCACGCCGTACAGCGCGAGCACCCCGAGGTAGGCGGCGATGGCCCCCACGAGGACGCCCGGCTGGCTGAAGAGGTCGTCGAAATCGCCGCTGAGGTCCGGCCCGCCGGTCTGCGCCGCGCCGATCAGGACTGCCGCCAACGCTCCCAGCACCCCGATGAGCAGCCCCCCGCCCACCGTGAGCCCCAGCGCCGTCAGCCCGATGAGGTACAGCCCCCCCGGCCCGCCCCGGAAGCGCCCCGGCGCCGCGCCGTAGCGCAGGCCGCGCACCTGGTAGTCGCGCTGCGCATACCACGCCAGCGGCAGCGCCAGCCCGAAGGACACCACGGCCGCCACGTTCGCCACCCCGTAGGCCATGTAGGCCCCGCCCACGCTGCCTCCGAACCCGAAGTTCAGTCCCCGGTGCACGGTGCTGCGGGCCAGAAAGCGCAGCGACTGGCGCACCATCCAGGGATAGAGGAGGCCGAACAGCAGCGCGACGCCGCCGGCCACCCACTCCCAGCCGCTGAACTGGAACTGCATGGCGGCGCTGTACGTCCCGAAAAAGACCCCCACGAGCAGATACCCGCGCAGCAGGGCCCAGGGGTTGGCCGCGTACTCGAAGTTGTGGCCGTCCACCCAGGTGTGGCCGTAGAAATACTGCCGGTTACGCACCCGCGCCCAGGGCAGGTACAGCCCCAGCGTCACCACGCTGAGCACCAGATTGACAAGCCACAGCCGGAAATACTCGCCTGCCTGCCCGGTGAACGCCGCCGGAAAGACCTGTATCTGGGCAGGCGGCGCGGCGACCGGTTCGGGAGCCGGCCCGGAGGCGGTCCTGGCCTTCGTCAGGTCCACGGGGGTCGGGTCGGTCGGCGCGCTCACGGCCCTTATGGTAGCGGCCTGCTCCGGGACGCGGCGCGCAGATGGGCGGCTGCCGGGGCGGGTCGGCGGGGGGACATGCTACGTTGAACCCTGTCAGCAGCCGGCGGGAGACGGGTGCCCGCACCGCCGCGCTGCGCTGGAGGCCCGCCATGCCGCTGTATTCCCTGGAGGGGCATGTCCCCCACCTTCATCCCGAGAGTTTCGTCGCGCCGAGTGCCGACCTGATCGGCCGCGTGCGGCTCGGACGCGCCAGCAGTGTGTGGTTCGGGGCGGTGCTGCGCGGCGATACCGAGACCATCACGGTCGGTGAAGGCAGCAACGTGCAGGACGGCGCTGTCCTGCACGCCGACCCTGGTTTCCCCTGCGTCCTGGAGGACCATGTGACGGTCGGCCACCGCGCCGTCGTTCACGGCGCCCGCTGCGCTTCGGGCAGTCTGGTAGGTATGGGGGCCATCATGCTCAACGGCTCGGTGCTCGGTGAGGGCGCGGTGCTGGGGGCGGGCGCCGTTCTGGGGGCCGGCACCGAGGTTCCCGCCGGCATGTTGGCGCTGGGGGTGCCGGCGCGCGTAGTGCGCCCGGTGGATCCCACCGACAACGCCGCGCACTACCGGGAGCGCGCCCGCCAGTACCGCCGGGGCCTGGCCCCCGCAGTGGGGGAGGAAGCATGACCGGCTCGCCCGAGGGCAAGCGCCGCGCGCAGAAGCCCCTGCGCGGCGCCCTGAAACGCGGCGCGGCGGAGGAGACGGCGCCGGACGAGGCGGCGAAGGTGGAAGCCGGGCTGACGCCCGCCGAGTCCGTCATCGTCGCGTCGGTCGCGCAGCCCGGCGAGGTGCGACTCGCGCCGCAGCCGCCCGTGGCCGCATCGCCTGAACCGGAGGCCACCCCGGTCCCGGCGCCTCCGGCCGGTGAGGACTTCGCGGCCATTCCTGAGCTGCAGCCCATGTACCCGGGGGCATCTCCCTTTCTGGCGCGGTTCCTGCCCCAGAGTGAGCCGACCTTTCAGGGCCTGCACAGCGCCTTCTGCGACCTGCACGCCTTCCTGAAGTACCTGCATGGCCTGGGATGGCACGGGTATCTCTTCGCCGGGCTGGGCGATCAGGCCGCCTACGTGCTCGTGTACGAGGGCCGCACCGTCGCGGCGGCGGCTGTCAACGCCTCGGGCGAGCAGGCGCTGGGCGAACTGCTGGGGCTGTACCAGGAGGGCGCGGCGCTCTCGGCGCATCCCCTCCCGGCCACCTACGCGCACGTCCTGAGTGGGGTGGGCAGCCGGGCCTGGAAATTCAACCTCACGCCGGATTTCACTGGTCTGCACGCGCGGCCCGGCGGAGCGGTGCTGTACGAGCGCGGCGAGGTCGTGGCGACTATTCCGGTGACCCTGCCCTATGAAGGCGCGTTTCCAGCGCCGCTGCGGCCCCAGACCCTGATCCTGCCGCGCAGTCTGGCCGGGTGGGCCCACCACGCCTACGGCCTGACCCTACGGGGGCGCGACGCCGTGAACCCTATCACCGACATCTTCCTGAATTTCCGCGCGCAGTACGGCGCGCCGGGGATCGAACTCATGCGCGCCGCCGCTCAGGGCCTGACCCCCGCCGAGTACGCCATGCGCTCGGACGTGGCGCTGCACGACCTCGAACCGCTGCTCCAGGACTTCCTGAAGGCGGGCTACCTACGCGAGGTGTGAGGCGCGGCGCGGGAGCCCGGCGACGGTGTCCCGGCGGCGCCCTCCGCTTTAGACACACTTGAGACAGGGGGTGCGGCGGGTCCCAACCGTGGGCGGGCAGACCTTGGCGGGTGCCCGGAGGACCAGAATGGGCGCGATGCCCACCCTGGCCCCCACCGTGCGTTCGCTCGTGACCGGAACGCCGCCCTACCGCGCCACCCAGCTCGAGGTCCAGGCGGCCGCGGCCGAGCTGTTTCCGCGTCTGGGGGCGCGCCAAGGGCTTCTCGACGTGTTCACGAACGCCCAGATCGAGACCCGGCCCCTGTCGCGCCCGCTGGAGTGGTACCTCACGCCCCACACCTTTCCAGAAAAGAACGCCGTGTTCATCGAGGAGGCCCGCGCCCTGTGCCTGCGCCTGGCGCGTGAGGCGCTCGAGCGGGCTGAGGTCGCGCCCGGTGACGTGGACGCCGTGGTGGTGGTGAACACCAGCGGCATCAGTACGCCCAGCCTGGACGCCTACCTTATCGGAGCGCTGGGGCTGCGGCCGCACGCCGCCCGGCTGCCGCTGTGGGGCCTGGGCTGTGCGGGCGGCGCCTCGGGGCTGGCGCGCGCCGCCGACCTCGTGCGCGCCGGCTACCGGCGGGTGCTGTACGTGGCAGTCGAACTGTGCAGCCTCACCCTGATCGCGGGGGACGAGTCCAAGAGCAACTTCGTGGGGACGGCGCTGTTTTCGGACGGCGGCGCGGCCCTGGTCGTGACGGCCGCCGACGTACCGGGACCAGCGCCGCTGCTCACGCTGCACGGCGCGTACTCGACCCTCATCGAGGACAGCGAGGACATCATGGGCTGGGACGTGGTCGAGGAGGGACTCAAGGTGCGCTTCTCGCGGGATATCCCGGCGCTGGTGCGCGCCATGATGCACGGCAACGTTCAGGAGGCCCTGGAGGCGCACGGCTGGACCCGCGCCGACTTGGAGACCTACGTCGTGCACCCCGGCGGCGTGAAGGTGCTGGACGCCTACGAGGAAGCGCTGACTCTGCCGGCCGGGACCCTGGACGCGAGCCGCGACGTGCTGCGCCGCTGCGGCAACATGAGCAGTGCGACCGTGCTGTTCGTGCTGGAAGACGTGCTGCGTGGCCGTCCCCAGGGCCGGGGTCTCCTGAGCGCGATGGGACCGGGCTTCAGCGCCGAGCACGTGCTCGTGGAATTTCCGGCGCCCCCCCTGGAGTAGCCCAGGGGCAGGCTCAACCGTCGTGGGGTGGGGGCGCGTCAGGGTCGCAGTAGTCGATCTGGGCAGCGCGAAACTGTCCTAAAACGACCTCGCGCTTGAAGGGGTAGCCCAGGCGCACTCCCTCGGCGGCGCACTCGATGGTGAAGCGCTGGCCCCGGGGTACGGGGGTGTCCCCGATCACGACCGCCTGCGCCGCCTCGTAGACGGCGGCGTAGGGCGTGCAGAAGTAGTAGCCGACCAGGACGCCGCCGGGGTACCGGGCATAGATGAGCGCGCCGCGTGCCCGCGCCTCCTCGATGTCCTGCCAGAGACCCAGGCTGGCGCGCGGGTCGGGGTCCAGCGCCCACATGTCCGCGATGGCCCGCGCGGCCTGGGGATTGCGGCGCAGCGAGTCCGCCGCGTGCGGGTCGGTCATGACCCAGGGGTCGAACCCCGGCTGGCCGGGCAGGACGCCGGCCGGCTGGTCCGTACCCGTACGCCTGGGGGCCTCCGGCGCACGGCCGAGCAGCGCCGGGTAGCTCAGGAGCTGGCCCACCCGGTAGAAGTCCTCGAGGGCCGCCTTGGCACGGGTCTCGATCTCCTCGTGCAGTACGTCGCCGGCGTCGGGGCGGTACATGTCCAGGGCATAGCGCGCCGATGCGGCGGCCTGGGCATACTGCCCGCGCAGCCGGGCCAGCCGGGCCTGGTCGGCGGCGGGGGTGGCGCGCTCCAGCTCATTCATCGCTGCCTCGGCGTGCAGCCCCAACGACCGCAGGGCCGCGAGCATGGCGCCCAGGTGGGCGCGCGGACAGGGTTCAACCGGTGACCAGGCCGGCAGGGCAGCGGGCAGCGTTTCCGGAATGGTGAACGACGGGTCCTGCCCGGCGCGGCTCGCGTGGGCCAGCCAGCGCTGCGCTCCGGTGTAGTACGCCTGCACCTGGTCGTAGGTCACGGGCGGGACGAAGCCGGCGGTGGCGGGGTCGTCGGCCTCGTCGGCTTCCAGCATGCGGTCGCCCAGCGTCTGGAGGACGAAGGCGTTCCAGATACACACGAGTTCCAGGCCGACGGCTGCCGGCATGTCGAAGGGTCCCGCGCCGGTGGCCGCCTGCCCGAAGCGCCGGCGCTCGGCCGCGTCAAGTAGGGTATGCACCTGCGTCCCGGCCCGCTTGTACGCGTACAGGAGTTCGGCGTCACGCTCGCCCCGCGCGAAGGCCCTGACCCGTTCCCAGACTCCCGGTCGTTCCATAGGGGCCCAGTCTAGGGGGTGGCGGCCGAGCCGTCCTGCGCAAATGCGCCGCCCGGCCCGGTGCGCTATGCTGGGCCCATGATCCGCTCTGCGCTTACCACCCGGGGACGTCTCGCCTAGCCATTTATGGCCCGTGCGAGTGTCCCCGGCTGCGTGTAGGCCGGGGCTTTTCTTTTGCCTTCAAGGAGCTGCCACCCCATGACCGAAATTCCTACCGAGACGGCCCCCACCGACACCGCCCGCCCCGACATCCAGGAGCCGCGCGCCGAACGCTACAACCCCCACGCCTTCGAGCACGCGTGGCAGGACAAGTGGGAACAGGACGGCCTGTACCGCTTCGACCCCGAAGCTCCCGGCGAGAAGCACTATGCCATGACCATGTTCCCGTACCCGAGCGGAAACCTGCACATCGGGCACTGGTACGCCAACGTGGCCCCCGACGCGCACGCCCGCTGGATGCGGATGCGTGGGCACAACGTGCTGTTCCCGATGGGCTTCGACGCCTTCGGGCTGCCGGCCGAGAACGCGGCCATCAAGAACAACATCAACCCCGCCACTTGGACCTACAGCAACATCGCGCACATGACCGGACAGTTTCAGCGCATGGGCACCATGATCGACTGGAGCCGCCGTTTCGCCACCTGCGACCCCGAGTACTACCGCTGGAACCAGTGGTTCTTTGTCCAGTTCTACAAGCGCGGCCTGGCCTACAAGCGCGAGTCGCTGGTGAACTGGGATCCGGTCGACCAGACCGTGCTGGCCAACGAGCAGGTCATCGACGGGCGCGGCGACCGCTCGGGCGCGCTGATCGAGCGCCGGCTGATGAGTCAGTGGCATTTCAAGATCACCGACTATGCCGACGAACTGCTGGACTTCACGCACACCGACATGCCCGAGCGCGTGCGCGTCATGCAGACGAACTGGATCGGCAAGTCGGTCGGCGCGGAGGTGACCTTCGAGACGCCCGCCGGCCCCGAGACGGTCTTCACGACCCGTCCCGACACCCTGATGGGCGCCACGTTCCTGGTGCTGGCCCCCGAACACGCCAAGGTCGCGGCCCTGACCACCGATGAGCAGCGTGCCGAGGTTGAGGCCTACGTGATCGCCGCCGGCCGCCGCACCGACGTGGAGCGCCAGCAGGACAGCGGCGAGAAGACGGGGATGTTTACCGGCTCCTTCGCCACGCACCCCATCACCGGGCATCAGCTGCCCATCTGGGTGGCCGACTACGTGTTGGCGACCTACGGCACCGGTTCGATCATGGCCGTGCCCGCGCACGACGAGCGCGATTTCGCCTTCGCCCGCCGCTTCGGGCTGGACATCCGCGAGGTCATCCGCCCCGAAGGTGGCGAGCCGATGCCCGAGCAGGCCGAGGCGCCCTACAGCGGCGAAGGACTGATCGTCAACAGCGGCGAGTTCGACGGCCTGGCGGGCGGTAAGGCCAGCATCGCGGGCATCGTTGCGGCGCTGGAGGAACGCGGCGTGGCGAAGGCCAAGACGACCTACCGCCTGCGCGACTGGCTGGTCTCGCGCCAGCGCTACTGGGGCACGCCCATTCCCATCGTGTACTGCCAGAAGTGCGGCGCGGTGCCGGTGCCCGAGGATCAGTTGCCTGTCGAGCTGCCCGCCGACGTGGAATTCCTGCCGACCGGTCAGAGCCCGCTGGTGCTGAACCGCGCCTGGGTCGAGACGACCTGCCCCGACTGCGGTGGTCCGGCTGAGCGCGACACCGACACGATGGACACCTTCGTGGATAGCAGCTGGTACATGTACCGCTACCTGTCGCCCCACGATGACCGGCATCCCTTCGACCCCGCCCAGGCGCGGCTGCTGCCGGTGGACCTGTACACGGGCGGCATCGAGCACGCGATTCTGCACCTGCTGTACTCGCGCTTCTGGACCAAGGTCATGCGCGACCTGGGCCTGACCACTCAGCACGAACCCTTCGCGCACCTGCGCAACCAGGGCATGATTCTGGGCGAGGACGGCGACAAGATGTCCAAGTCGCGCGGCAACGTCGTGGATCCTGACGATCTGGTCCGCGACTACGGGGTGGACACGGTCCGCACCTACCTGATGTTCATCGCGCCCTGGGAGCTGGGCGGCCCCTGGGACCCCCAGGGCATCAACGGTCCGGCCAAGTGGCTGGGGCGTGTGTGGGCCCTGTATTTCGATGAAAAGGCCTCGGGGCCACAGGAAAGCGTGAGCGAGGCCGACCTGCTCTACGCCGTGCACTCGACCCTGAAGAAGGTGGGTGGCGATTTCGCGCGTATGAGCTTCAATACCATCGTCGCCGCGCTGATGGAACTGACGAACACGCTGGTCAAGGCCAAGCGGTCGCCGGTCTTCGGCACCCCGGCGTGGGAGGAAGCGCTGCGGATCTTCAACCTGCTGCTGGCGCCTCTGGTGCCCCATATCGCCGAGCAGATCTGGACGGACCGTGGTGGGGCAGGCAGTGTCCACGTGCAGCCCTGGCCTCAGGTGGACGAGGCAGCCGCGACCCGCGACACCGTGACCATCGGCGTGCAGGTGAGCGGCAAGGTGCGCGGCGAGGTGCGCATCTCCAAGACCGCGTCCCAGGACGAGGCCCTGGCCGCCGCCCGCGCCGTGCCGGAAGTCGCGCGCTACCTGGAGGGCAAGGCTGTGGTCAAGGAGATCTATGTGCCGGGGCGGATCATCAACATTGTCGTTCGGTAACCCCGCAATAAAACCCTGAAAACTTGTCCGCAATCAACTCTGGATAGATAAGAGTGCCCCCGGTTGGTAGATTCCAACCGGGGGCACTGAGCGTTACAGGAAGGAATGCCCTGGCTCAGGCGTCTTTCTTCTGCTCGTCCTGCCCCTCGTAGAGAGCGGGATCGTTTGCGCCGTAGTGGACGGCACTTGTTCCGTCGACGGAAGCGTCCAGAGCGTCGGTTTCCTTGACGTCATTCGGTGGCTGGTAGACGGGATGGTCGGGGGTGACAGCTTCGCCGGTTTCGGTCATGGGTGCGACATCGGGCTGAGTTTCTTGGGTCATGGCCCAGTCTCGGCAACTGGGGGAGGAAAGGAGGGGGAATTGGCTGAAGAGGGGTTTACCTGACGTCCGGTCGCTAGAGAGTGGATCTGCTCCAGCAGCACGCTTTGTGGAGCACCATGTCCAGCGCACGCCGGACGACCAGCGGTACGCCGCGAGCCGCTGGGTCGGCCTAAGCTTTCAGCGCTTCGTCGCGCGAGTAGCTCGAGGCCAGCGTGAACGGATTTCCAGCACGCTGAAGTCAGCCCCGTACTCCGGTTTGTAGCTCGTGCTCCGGTTCATATAGATCCGGGTGTACCCCGCAGGTACGCGGTCCAGGGAGCGGGGATTCACCACAATCACCGAGGACGTCACTCTGAGACCCCCTCCGCCGGAGCAGTCCCTATGCTCTGGTCATGCGTCTGTCGTGGCCTTTGCAAGTCGTTCTGGGGTTGCTCCTGGGTGGAGTCCTCATTCTGTTGGATCAGGTTTGGCCTGGCACAGCTCTGCCTGCCTTCTTCTTGGTTATTGCGGCACAGTTCGCCTGGAAATGGCGTCAGGGTCAGCAGGCCGAGGCGCGAAGGGGATTGCTGGCCCTGCTGGTCCTGGGTCTGCTGGGCGTCATCCTGTTCAAGGGGGGAGACTACATCGAGGCGACACGCGGGTTCTGAGCCGCGTGCCTCCTTGGACTCAAGGCGATTGGTGCTACCTCCGGGGCAGGAAGTGATTCAGGGGTGAGTGTCGGGGAGTAGGGGAACGTCGATCAACGTCGTCGTAAAAGTTCAACTCTCCGCAGATCCCAAGGCTCCTTGAACAGACGAAAAGTGCGCCGCCCAGTTCACTGAGGGCGGCGCACTATCTTTACGTTATGGACAAAACCATCGTGTTCCGTTTTACGGCACCTGATCCGCTCAAATACGAGGTGAAGGTGGCGGGCCAGACCACCGTGAAGCGCCGGAACTGGGACGGCGACAAACTGCTGGCATATCTGCAGGAGCATCTGCCGGGTGTATTCGAAGGGCGCTTTCCCGACTACGGCTTGCGGATCGAGCCGGCCAGAAAGCGCGACATCCTTCTGGAGGGCTGGAAACCCGAAAAGGAGCAGGGTGACGAGATCAAGGAAGCCTTCGACAGTCTGGTCGGTGAGGTACTGGAAGACATCGAGACCGAAGACTTCCTGCTGGACTGATCACCGGAGGGGCTCGGCCGGACCCCCGGTAGGGGGAGACCCACTGGGATTGTGCCGCCCGCCGCGGTTCCAGTGGGGTATCCACCGAACTCATCGAGGGCCTGCGCGCAAATGAGCGGTCATGACACGGTGGCAGATGCTATACGGAAGTCTATGTTGCCTCCGGAACAGCTGGGACTGTGGCGTCAGCTGCCGGGCGACGACCTCTGGCAGTTGTGGGCGCAGACGCGCACCATTGACCGGCAGCGTTTTGGCCCCAGGGCAGCGACCCTCCTGACGCTGCTCAACACCGGCCCCGTGCCCCTGCAGATCCGGGATCTGGAGGTGGACTGGACCCCTGGTGGAGCGGTCCACTGGAAACGGCCGGGCCGCGTGGAGCCGGGAGCGTCCTGGACGCTGCTGGACACACGGAGTTTCGACGCCCTCGTCGCCCTGGCGCGGCAGCACGGCCGGCGCGGCTTCGGGCTTCAGGGCACCGTCCACCGCGTGACCGTGAATCTCGACGGGCCCCGCCCGGCCCGGCTGCCGTTCGAGGTGGCCTGGGGATTTGCGACCCCGAACTATGACCTGGGCTTTTTTCTGCCGGCGCTGGACGACCCGGACGCCAGCTGAGGCGCCGTGAGCCGCCCAAGTCGGCCGCGTGGATCAGGCCGAGGTCGAAAATTCCAGGTAGGTGCGCTCGAGGACCAGACGGCTGCCGACCACCTTCGGGTGCAGCTCGAAGTACGCCGTATTCAGCCAGTTGCGCCCAGAAATCACTGCGCTGCCGAAGCGGGGCCGGACAGTCACCATCACGACACCGTTGCCCTTGATCACCCAGTGAACCTCCAGGTGCTCGAGCGGATCGGTCATGTCCTGCATCTCCAGATTAAGAAGTCGCCCGCTGATCTCGGGGAGGGTGTTTCGGATCGTCGCCTGAACGTCTTCGGTGAAGGGCATGTTCCAGGTGTATTCCTGCGCGGGCGGCGCGACCACTGGCCTTCCGGCCAGCGCACTGGCCAGACAGACGACTGGGAAGCTGGTCTCCAGGTCGGCCAGTCTCTTTTTCTAGGCCGCTCAGACTCTGGCCGCTGCGACCCTACATGCCTTCACGACCGAGCAGGGCCGTGCCACGCAATTGCACCTCCCGGACGACGGGACTCGGCCCAGCCTGTCTTCGGTAAAGCGTTCCGGTGGAGACGCGGCCCACGCCGGTGGGATGAAGGGGCGCTCAACCCCGGAGCCGTGTCGCCGGGGGCGTGGGTCAGGGCTGGCCTTTAGGCTGGCGGGTATGGACATTCCGCGCGAGGTGCTCGACGAGACGCAGGCCCGTTACCTGAGGCGCGGCGACGCCCGGCAGTCGTGCCGCGCCCGGCTGGAGGAGGGGGGACCCCTGGCTGCCGACACCCCGGCGCGCGCCGAGGCCCGCCTGACCCGCCTGGGCGTACCGCTGCCCGAGGCCCAGGCGGTAGTAGAGGGCCAGGCCGACGCCCAGGCCGTCGCTGCGCGCCTGAGCGAAGATGCCCGGCTGGGGCTCGAGCGGGTGCTGGGTGCCAACGACCTCGTGGGCGTCGCTTACCTCGACTTGGCGCGCGCGGCCTCACGGGCGGTGGGACGGGTGGTGCTGCGGGACGCGCGGGGGCGCACCGTGGGCTACGGCACCGGCTGGCTGTGCAGTTCCCGGCTGCTGCTCACCAACCACCACGTGCTCGAGTCGGCGGCCGCTGCCCGCAGCGCCGCCGTTCAGTTCGGCTACGAGATCGGCAGTAATGGCGCGCTACAGGCGGGCACCGAGCTCGCACTGGACCCGGACACCCTCTTTCTGACCTCGGCGGAGCTCGACTACGCGCTCGTGGCCGTGCGCGGCGACACCTCGGCCTACGGGTGGCTGCCCCTGCTCGCGGCCCAGGGCAAGGTGCTGGTGGGCGAGGCCCTGAGCATCGTGCAGCATCCGGGCGGCGAGCCCAAGCAGATCGCGCTGCGCGAAAACCGCCTCGTGGACCTGCTGCCCGACTTTCTGCACTACGAGACCGACACCGCGCCCGGCTCCAGCGGCAGCCCGGTCTTCAACGATGCCTGGGAGGTCGTGGCGCTGCACCACAGCGGCGTGCCCCGCCGCGACGCCCAGGGCCGCGTGCTGCGCCGCGACGGGCAGCCGGTGGCTCCCGGCGACTCCGACACCCTCATCGATTGGGTCGCCAACGAGGGCGTGCGTGTCAGCCGGCTCGTCGAGGACCTGCGCGCCCGGCCCGAGACTTCGGCCCCCCCGACGGCGGCCCTGCTCGCCGAGCTGCTGGCCGGCGAGCGCCCGGCACCCGCCGAGGTCGCCGCAGCCGGAGGCGCGGTGCTCGATCTGGGGACCCTGAATCTGGAGGGCCTGACGCCGGCCGCCGACGGCACCCTGAGCCTGCCGGCTACAGTGCGCCTGCGGCTGGGGAGCACCGAGGCGGCCCGTCCTGTTTCCGTGCCCACGGCCCCGCCGGCGGCCGGGAGCCGCCCCTACCTCGACCCGCAGGACGAGGTGGCGGCGCAGGCCTACTACGCGGACCTCGAGCCGGGCCTCTCGCCCCAGGCCCGCTTCGTGGCGCTGTCAGCGTTGCTGGCCCGCACGCACACGCACCCGCGCGGGTACGATCCCAAGGACGAGGTGTATCCCTGGGTGGACCTGTGGCCCGACGGCCGGCTGCGCAGCCTCTACAGCGCCCGGGAACATGCTCCCGAAGAACTGGTCGCCGCCGACCGCGCCGCCGAGGCCCGCCGCCTGACCCTGGCCGCGCGCGAGGGTCTGGACGCCGGCGCACTGGAGGAGGCGCTGCCTTACAACTGTGAACACGTCGTGCCGCAGAGCTGGTTCGCCAAGCGTGAGCCGATGCGCGGCGACCTGCACCACCTGTTCTCCTGCGAGCCGGACTGCAACAGCTTCCGGGGAAACACACCCTATTTCGACTTCCCGGACTACGGCGAGGCGCTGCGCTCGGACTGTGGGCGGCGCGAGCCCGGCGAGTTCGAGCCTGCGCACGGCAAGGGCGCGGCGGCGCGGGCCACCCTGTACTTCCTGCTGCGCTACCCCGGCGTGGTGAGGCAGTACGGCGAGGCCGCGCTGGGGGTGCTGCTGGCCTGGCACGCCGCGCAGCCCCCGGGCGACTGGGAGCGTCACCGCAATGCGGCGATCTATGCGCGCCAGGGCAACCGCAATCCCCTCATTGATCACCCCGAATGGGCCGCCGAGATCGCCTTTACGGAGGGCCTGGGCCGCTGAGGCGCGCGGGGCGCAGGGGTACACTGGCGGCATGACCACCCTGCAAGACCCGGCCGGCCTACGCGCGCTGGGGGCCACCCCCGACGAGGCGCGCGCGCGCCTGTCCAAAGAACTCGACCGCCTCGAAGCCCACCTGCGGACCCGGCAGGCCGATTGGTCGCGCGCCCAGCCGGGCCGTGACTGGTCGCCTGCCCAGGACGCCGAACATATCGTCCTGATCGACGGCAGCATCGCCCGCCTGCTGGCGCTGCTGCTCTCGGATCGGGAGCTGACGCCTACGGCGCAGGTTCCCGGTGTCCTCAAGGACGGCAAACGTCAGGCGCCGCCCTTCACCGTGCCGAGCGCCGAGGGTCTGGCCTGGGATTCCTGGGAGACGCGCTGGGCCGAGCACCGTGCCGCGCTGGAGAGTGTCGCGGCCCGCGTGCGCGAGACGCCGGGCCGGACCATGTGGCATCCCTTCTTCGGTGAACTGGACGCTCTCGACTGGTTGCGGATGTTGGCCGGTCACGTCCGGGGGCACCGCGTCGCCCTCGAGCAGAGTGCGGCGGCCGGCGTATGAGCGCGCCCAGTACCGAGACCCAGAAGGGGACCCGTGGGTTTGAGCTCGACATCCACCTGAGCTTCAGTCGGCCGCTGCCCGAAACCGAGGCCCGCGCAGCGCTGCTGGCCTTCGACGGGTTCCGGGTGGACCTGTACCGTCCCCACCCCGCCCCCACCCGCCCGCGCAGCGAGCCGCTGCCCGAGGTGCCGGCCGGTGAACCCGAGGTGCCCTCGGCCCGCCTGACCGGCCCGTTGCGCGACCCCGAGGCCGTGCGTGCGGGCCTCGCCGCGCTGCTCGGCGGCCCCGCCCGCTACGCCGAGGTGGGCCTGCGGGGCCTGCTGCGCAGCGCCGAGGGTGTCCCCGACTGGATGCCCTGGCGGCGTAACGTCGTGCTGGCGCGGAAGGACACCGCCCGCGTGGCCTTTGAGGAGGGCGTCAAGTACGTCCTGGAATAAAAAGGATCCGAAGCGGCGCGCGGTGCTCCCGGACATGGGGAGCACCGCGCGCCGCTTCGCCTCTCAGGCGCTCAGGGGCAGGACCAGGGCGCGGGCCTTCTCGCCTTCTTCGCGGGGGTGCAGCACCAGCACCAGCAGCTCGGCGTCGGGGCGGATCAGGTAGGGCAGCGCGCTGTGCGACAGGGCGCGCACGGCGGCGCGGGCCTGCGCCTGTGTGCCGCTTGGGGCCGGCCAGACGGGGGCATGCAGGTTTCTCAGCACGAGCACGACCCGCCCGCCCCCCGTGCTCGCCCAGATGTCCACCTCGGCCGCGCGGTCCACGCCCTGGCTGTCCCGGTATTCGATCTCGTGCGCTTTACGGAGTAACTGCATAGCCTGTAGATCCACTCTCCCGCAGCGACCGGCCGAAGAGGGCCGTCCCTGGTGTGTGACTTCGATTTGGTGTTCGTCCGACACCTTACCCTAAACCGTGCCCGGAGGGCCTTTGTCCCCGGTCGGGAAGGCTGCCCCCAGCGGGGTGGCCCACCGCTCCGGGCCGGCTTGACCCTCTCAGGCCGGGTGCGGGCTGAGAGGGTCAAGCCGGATCTGGGCCGGCATTGTGTAAGGCGGCGAACAAAAACCCGGCCTCAGCGGCCCTCGCGCACGTCCTCGAGAAGCTGGCGCGCCAGGTCGACGGCCGCCGGTCCCAGGGGGGAGAGGGTCACGCCGAGCAGGATGCCGAGCTTGTCGCGCCGCGCGCTGCTGAGATACGCCCAGCGTTCCAGATCGGTGCGGTGCAGCCGGGCCGTCTCGTCACGCAGCAGGCGCACTGCGCCGTCGTAGTACCCGCTCTGGAAGGCGGCGCGGGCACGCCGCTCCTGCTCGATCAGGCCCAGGCCGCGCGTGGCGAGCAGGGCGCGCCGGGCCTCGGCCTCACCGCCGAAGCCGTAGAGGTTCTCTAACCGGTAGACCGCTTTGGGAAAGCGCAGGCCCGCCACCGCCCGCCACGCGTGGGGCAGCCGGATCTCGAACTCGGCCCAGGCGTGCAGGCGCGTGAGCAGCGCGGGATACAGCAGGTCCAGCGCTACCCGCCGGGCGTCGGCCAGGGCGAGCAGGGGCTGCCCCCCGCCCGACTGCACCCCCTCGGCGGCGTTCAGGGCGTCCTCGGCCTGCAGGGTCAGGTCGCTGCGGTAGGCGGCGAGCTGCGCGGCGCTGAGGTTCCACAGCGTGCGCTGGATACGCCCGTAGAACCCGGTCGGGTCATACACCACCCGGCTGGTCGCCAGCAGCGCGAGCGGGGCCTGCTGCCGGGCCAGGTCCCAGTCGCGCCACGCTTCGAGCTGCTCGTAGGGAAAGCGCTCCAGGCGCACCCCGCCGCGCATTTCCGTCTGGGCCGAGAGCAGCCCCCGCTCGAAGGTCAGGAAGGTGGGCTGGCTGCCCGCCCAGGCGTAATCGGTGCCGTAACTGCCCGCCTGCGCCACCGCGCGCACCTTGCGGTCCCCCGACAGGCGTTCCCCCAACCGTTCGGGCGTCATCTTCTGTTCTGTTTTGGCCTCCGGCACGTCGTTTCCCTTCCTCCGCCCCCAGCATAGAGGGTCCGGCCCCGCGGCGGCCGCGGCGCACGTGAAGCTGACCCGGAATCACATTGTCATCAGCTTCACGCTTGGGACCCTAGAATGCACGCCATGAGCGATCTCCTCAGCGGCTGGCACCCTGCCCCCGCAGGTTTCAAGCATGTCGTCAGCGTGTCTCTGGGCAACAGCAAGCGCAACGCCCGCGAGGAATTGACCGTTCTGGGTCAGCCCTTCGTCCTGGAGCGGATAGGCACCGACGGCGACGCCGGCAAGGCCGCAGAGCTCTTTCAGGCCCTTGACGGCCGGGTGGACGCCTTCGGGCTGGGAGGCGCGGACCTGTACGTCTTGGCCGGGGGGCGCCGCTACGTGTTCGGCAACGTGCGCAAGCTCGTCTCGCATGCCAAACTCACGCCGGTTCTCGACGGCAGCGGCCTGAAGAACACGCTGGAGCGCGACGCGGTGGCCCAGCTCGATGAGGCGCTGAACTGGCGCACCCAGAAGGTGCTGATGGTCTCCGCGGTCGACCGCTTCGGAATGGCCGAGGCCCTGGCCGAGCGCGGGGCCGACATGGTTTACGGTGACATCATCTTCGGGCTAAACATCGACCGACCCATCCGCAGCATCGGGGCGCTGCGCAAGGTGGCGCACCTCGTGCTGCCGGCCATCACCAAGCTGCCGCAGGACTGGTTCTACCCGACCGGCGCCAAGCAGGAGACCAGCGTCGAGGGCAAGGGCACGCGCTACTACGCCTGGGCCGACGTGATCGCGGGCGACACCCACTACGTCAAGCGGTATGCCCCGAAGGACCTGCGCGGCAAGACCATCCTGACCCAGACCATCACCGAGGCCGACCGGGGCTGGATGAAGGAGCGCGGCGTGGCCCGGCTCATCACGACCACGCCGCGCATCGGCCGGCGCAATTTCGCCACCAACGTGCTGGAGGCCTTTTTCGTGTCGCTGGCCGGTAAGCGCGAGGCGCTGAGCGAGGCCGAGTACCTGCACTACATCCGCGAGGTGAACTTCCACCCGGAGACCAACGAGCTGTAGGGCTGGGACTGGGGGTTACTCGCCCTCGACGGCGCGCAGGCCCTCGCCCGCGCCGCGTGAGCTGTATTGCCCCTTGCGGATGCCCCGGATGACGGCCGAGAGCTGTTCCTGGGCGTCCTGTTCGCCTTCCGCCTCAGGGACGCCGCAGGCCAGAATGCGCCAGTAGGGCACGTACAGCCAGGGCAGCCTCAGCTCGCGCGCGCCGACGTGCATCGTCGCATCACGCAGCATTACACCGTCCACCTCGGACGCCTGCGCCAGCAGCGAGACCTGTTCGGGAGCGGCGGCGGTGGGCGTGCCGCTGACGGCGGCGCCCCCTTCGAGCAGGAGGGTCAGGGGGCTCATGCGCCCACGTTAGCGCGGCGGGACGGCAGCGTCCTTCAGGCTTCCTTGCCGCTCAGGAGCTGCGCCGCCTCGCGCTCCCCCAGTTCCCCAGGGCCGTGCGTGCGGGCCCAGGCGGCGGCCGCGGCCGTGTCGTAGGGTGTGCGGCGGAACTCGGCGTTCCAGATCCCGGCCTGGCGGGTGAGCAGCACCCAGCGGGCGTGGGGCAGGCCGTCTTTCTGGCGCGACACCGGGCCGGCGTTCACGACCGTCACGCCGTCCACCACGCTCAGCATCTCCCAGTGGGTGTGGCCTACGACCACCACCCGGCCCGCAAAGTCCCCCAGCCGCTCGCGGATCTCCGGGCGGGTGGCGGGGCGACTTCGCCCGTCGTCCCTGGTCAGGAGCAGGTCCTCCCAGGGGCTGCGCGGGCTGCCGTGGGCCAGGCGTACCTCGCCGCCGGCCGTGTCCAGCGTGGTGGGCAGCGCGCCCAGGGTACGGGCCGCGTCCTCCGGCAGCAGCGGCAGCAGCCAGTCGCGCAGCGCCGCCTTGCCGTCCTTCAGGCCCGCGACCCGCTCGTCGGTGTTGCCGCGCACGCTGGGGGGCGCGTGCTCCTGCTGCAGCGCCCAGGCGGTGGCCGGGTCGGCCGCGCCCCACACCGCGTCTCCCAGGTTCAGGACCTCGTCGGGAGACGCGGCGGCTATGTCGTTCAACACGGCGCGCAGCGCGAAGGCGTTGCCGTGCACGTCACCCAGAACCGCGAGTCGCACGCGGCCTTCAGCGCTTGCCCGCGCCGGGCGGGCGGCGGATGGCGGCGAAGAGCAGCGCGAAGACCAGCACGAGCAGGACATAGCTCGCCAGCGAGGAGACGGGGCTGAACAGCGGATTGAGGGCGTCGGCCGAGAACTTGTAGATGGCGTAGGGCACGGCCCAGCCCATCGCGAACAGGCCCGCGCGGCGCAGGTAGTCCGTGGTCACGGCCGCCTGCGGAAAGAGCCGCATGGGCAGCACCATCGCCGGAATCAGCAGCAGCTGCGCGAGGTAGAACCACACGGGCAGCATCTCGAAGCCGTACTGGACTCCGGTAAAGACAATATTCAGCACCCCGATGACCGCTCCGGTGATCAGGGCTGTACGCAAGACGACAGGATTCACGGGGCCCATGTTCTCATAGACGCTCCCGGCCAAACGTCATGGTGGGCCGGGCCTCGCTGGAGGGTTAAGAAGAAGCTGGGCGGCCCGGCGTCACGTCCACGAAGTGCTCGACCACCGGAGAGGGGTCGTAGAAGCCGTGCAGCAGCGCCCGCCACTCCCGGTACTGGGGCGACCCCCGGAAGCCCACGGTGTGCGCCTCCAGCGTCTCCCACCATACGAGCAGGGCGTAGCGGTGGTCGTCTTCGAGGCAGCGTTGCAGGTCGTGGCGCACGTATCCCGGCACTCCCGCGATCAGCGGTTGGGCCTGCGCGAAGGCCGCCTCGAAGGCCGGGGTCTGCCCAGAGCGCACCTGTAACAGGGCGATTTCCAGAACGGGTGAGGTCATGCGCCGGCCACCCGCCGGGGCCGCGCGCCCCAGGCACCGGACAGCAGCGCCCAGAAACTGAAGAAGCCCACCACCCACAGGACATCCAGCAGGGTCTGCAAGCCGCCCTGCAGGTGCCGCACGGCCAGCTGTGCCCCAATGAGGGGCAGCCCAAAAGCCAGCGCGCCCAGTCCCGTGCGCGTCCAGACGGATTGCCCCGGAGTCTTCAGGCGGTCCAGACGTTCTCCGGCCAGTCCCAGCAGCCCGGTGCCCGGTACGGCCGCCCAGAACCAGAGGGGAAAGCCCCAGCCCCCTGTTTCGAACCGGGCGAGCGCGAGGGTCAACAGGACGGGCAGAGCTGCGGCAAGGGGCCAGGGCACGCCCCAGTATAGAAACTGGAAACCGCGCCCCGCGCGCGACGTGGTGCCCTCAAAAGGCCGCGCCTGCCTTCAGATGCGGCCGGGTGCGAGTTCTCCCTGGCGGCGTTCGGTGCCCATGCCCGCCACGATCATGTTCTGCACGCGCACCCAGGCGCGGGCCGAGGCCTCGACGACGTCGGTGGCGACCCCGGTGCCGTGCAGGATGGACTCACCGTAGCGCGCGCCCACGCTGACCTCGCCCAGTGCGTCGCCGCCGCGCGTCACGGCCTGAATGCGGTAGCTCTCCAGGGTGGGAGCCAGCCCCGTGATCTTGTTGATGGCCTGGTACGCCGCCTCGACCGGGCCGTCGCCGTGTGCGGTGGCGTCCACCAGCCCGTCGGGGGTCTGGAGGCGCACGAAGGCCACCGGGGTCATGTTCATGCCCGAGGTGATCTGGAAACCCTCCAGGGTAAAGGTCTGCGGCACGTCGCTGCGGGCCTCGACCATCGCGCGCAGGTCGTCGGCGTAGATCTGGCCCTTGCGGTCGGCCAGGTCCTTGAAACGGGCGAACAGCGACTGCACCTTGTCGTCGGGCATATCCGTGTAGCCCAGATCGTTCAGGGCCTTGCGGAAGGCGGCGCGGCCCGAGTGCTTGCCCATGACCAGCACGGCGGCCTCACGGCCCACCAGCTCGGCGTTCATGATCTCGTAGGTCTCGCGCGCCTTGATAACGCCGTCCTGGTGGATGCCCGACTCGTGCGCGAAGGCGTTGTCGCCCACGATCGCCTTGTTGGGCTGCACCGGCATCCCGCTCAGGCGGCTGACCAGCCGGGAGGCGCGGTACAGCTCACGGGTGCGGATGCCGGTTTCGAAGCCGTACACGTCGCGCCGGGTATGAAAGGCCATCACGATCTCTTCCAGGCTGGCGTTGCCTGCGCGCTCGCCGATGCCGTTGATGGTGCACTCGATCTGCCGGGCGCCGCCCTCGGCCGCCGCGATGGAGTTGGCGACCGCCATCCCCAGGTCGTCGTGGCAGTGGCTGCTCAGGATGACGTGTGCGGGCAGTTCGCCCTTCAGGAAGGCGAACAGTTCGCGCATCTCCTTAGGCGTGGTGTAGCCCACCGTGTCGGGCACGTTGACAGTTGTGGCTCCGGCCTCTACCGCCGCCTTGAAGATGCGTGCCAGAAAGGCCCAGTCGCTGCGGGTGGCGTCCTCGGCGCTGAACTCCACGTCGTCTACGAAGCTGCGCGCGTACTCCACGGCCTGCACAGCGCGCTCGACCACGGCGTCGGGTTCCAGGTTCAGCTTCTTGGCCATGTGGATGGGGCTGGTGGCGATGAAGGTGTGGATGCGCGGTTTCTCGGCCGCCTCGACCGCGCGGGCCGCCGCCTCGATGTCGGCGCGGTTGGCGCGGGCCAGCCCGGTGATGACGGGGCCCCGCACCTCGCGGGCGATGCGCGAGACGCCTTCCAGGTCGCCGGGGCTGGCGATGGGAAAGCCGGCCTCGATCACGTCCACGCCCAGCCGGGCCAGGGTGTGCGCGATTTCCAGTTTCTGCGAGTGGTTCAGCGCCACGCCGGGCGACTGCTCGCCGTCGCGCAGGGTCGTGTCGAAGATGCGGATGCGTTCGGCGGTGGGGGTAATGTCGGTCATGGTCAGGCTCCTGGTCGTGGGGGAGAGGGGTGAGACGGAAAAACCCCCGGAGGGGTGTCCTCCGGGGGTTTGTTCGGCTATACACTCGCTTCGCCGTTCACTCCACCGGAGGAAGGCTGAGAAGAAGCAGGCCGAAGACGGTCATGCCGAGAGTCTAAGCGGGCCGGCGACGTGGGTGCAAGGGTTGTCTACTGTGGGGAGTCTCACTCAAGCTGTACGCCATGACCCCCACTTCTTCCTGGCATGGCCCCTATCTGCCGGCCGCCGACCGCTACAGCGCCATGTCCTACCCCCGCAGCGGCCGCAGTGGCCTGCGCCTGCCGGCGATCTCGCTGGGGCTGTGGCACAACTTCGGCGGGGCGGACCGGCTTGAGAACGCCCGCGTCATCCTGCGCCACGCCTTCGACCTGGGCATCACCCATTTCGACCTCGCCAACAACTATGGGCCGCCTCCCGGTTCGGCCGAGAGCACCTTCGGGCAGATTCTGTCTTCCGACCTGCGTCCCTACCGCGACGAACTGATCGTCTCGACGAAGGCGGGCTACGACATGTGGGCCGGGCCGTACGGCAACTGGGGCTCGCGCAAGTCCCTGCTCGCCAGCCTCGACCAGAGCCTGCGCCGCCTGGGCCTGGACTACGTGGACATCTTCTACCACCACCGCCCCGACCCCGAGACGCCGCTGGAGGAGACCATGACGGCCCTGGCCGACGCCGTGCGCAGCGGCCGGGCGCTGTACGTGGGCCTGAGCAACTACGGCCCCGAACAGACCCGCGAGGCGGCGCGCCTGCTGCGTGAACTGGGCACGCCCTGCGTCATCCATCAGCCGCGCTACAGCATGCTGGCCCGTCAGCCCGAGGACGGCCTGTTGGACGTGCTGGGCCAGGAGGGCATCGGGGGCATCGTGTTCTCGCCGCTGGCGCAGGGCCTGCTGACCGACAAGTACCTGGGTGGCGTGCCGGCCGACTCGCGCGCCGCCGCCGACGGCCGCTTCCTGCGCCCTGAACACGTGACCGACGCGGTACTGGTCAAAACACGCGCTCTGAACGACTTGGCCGGAGCGCGTGGGCAGACGCTGGCGCAACTCGCGCTGGCCTGGGTGCTGCGCCGCCCCGAGGTGACTTCGGCCCTCATCGGCGCGAGCCGCCCGGCACAGCTTGACGACGCGGTGGGGGCGCTGGCCCGGCGCGACTTCAGTACGGACGAGCTCGCGCAGATCGAGGCAATTCTGGCGGGCTGAGCCAGAAAAGCGCCGCGCTCCATCCAAGTGGGCGCGGCGCTTTCCGGGTCAGGCCCTCAACTCAGACTTCGAGTTCCTTCTTGCTGATGAAGGGCATCATGTCGCGCAGTTCCTTGCCGACCGTCTCGAGCTTGTGGTCGCGCATCTTGCTGCGCTGCTCGTTCATGTACGGGAAGCCGTTCTCGGCGTCCTCGATGAAGCGCTCGGCGAACTTGCCGCTCTGGATGTCGCTCAGTACGCGGCCCATCTCCGCCTTCGTGTCGGCGGTGATGATGCGCGGCCCCGTCACGTAGTCGCCGAACTCGGCCGTGTTGGAGATGGAGTGGCGCATGCCCTCGAAGCCTTTTTCGTAGATCAGGTCCACGATGAGCTTGACTTCGTGCAGTGTCTCGAAGTAGGCGATCTCGGGCTGGTAGCCGGCTTCCACGAGCGTCTCGAAGCCGCTCTGGATGAGGTGGGTCACGCCGCCGCACAGCACGCTCTGCTCGCCGAAGAGGTCGGTCTCGGTCTCTTCCTTGAAGGTCGTCTCCAGCACACCCGCACGGGTGCAGCCGATGCCGCGCGCGTAGGCCAGCGCGATGTCGCGGGCCTTGCCGGTGGCGTCCTGGGCGACGGCGAAGATGCCCGGCATCCCCGCGCCGTCGGCGTACACGCGCCGCAGCATGTGGCCAGGTCCCTTGGGGGCGACCAGGAACACGTCCACGCCCGCAGACGGCTTGATACGCCCGAAGTGCACGTTGAAGCCGTGGCCGAAGGCGAGCGCCTTGCCGTCGGCGAGGTTCGGGGCGATGCTCTGCTCGTACACCTTGGGCTGCTGCTCGTCGGGGATGAGGAGCATGACCACGTCGGCTTCCTTGGTGGCGTCCTCGATGCTCGCCACGCGCAGACCGGCCTGCTCGGCCTTGGCCTTGCTGGAAGAGCCGTCACGCAGGCCGACCACCACGTTGAAGCCGCTGTCGCGCAGGTTCTGGGCATGGGCGTGCGCCTGCGAGCCGTAGCCGATGATGGCGATCAGCTTGTTTTCGATGGGGGCAGTGTCGACGTCGCGGTCGTAGTACATTTTTGCGGCCATTTCTCGATTCTCCTACAGAACAGTGGGGCTGGTGGGATTGTGGGCTAGGGGAGGCCCGCTCAGAACAGGTTGGGCACGCCGCGCGCCCGTTCCTCGCGCGGCTCGACGGCCGGGGTCAGCGCCGCCGACTCGCCCTCGTGCCACACGTGGGCCGGGATGTCGGCGTTGCTGCCGCGCGTCAGGGCGATGCGGCCGGTGCGCATGGTCTCCAGAATCCCGAAGGGGCGCATCTGCTCGATGAAGGCCGTCAGTTTGCCCTCGTCGCCTGTAACCTCGAAAGTCAGGGCGTGGCGGCCCACGTCCACGATGCGGGCGCGGAAGTCTTCGGCGATGTGCCGCACTTCGACCCGGTTGTCGGGCGTGATGCTCACCTTGACCAGGACGAGTTCGCGGTCCACGTACTTTTCCAGGCTGTGATCGATGATCTTGACCACGTCGTGCAGCTTTTCGAGCTGGCGCATGGCCTGTTCGACCACGCCCCGGTCGCCGCTGACCACGATGGTCATGCGCGAGATGCCCGGATGCTCGGTGCTGCCCACACTCAGGCTGCGAATGTTGTAGCCCCGGCGGCCGAACAGCGCCGTGATGCGCGTCAGCACGCGCGGTTCGTCGCGCACGAGCAGCGAGAGCAGTTGATCGGGGACATTGTATTCGGCGGTCATGCGTTTTTCGCCTCCTCGGCGGCCCGGTCCATCGCGCCCGCGAGATCGGGGGTGCGGCGGGGCTCGGTCTCGATCATCTCGTTCAGCGCGGCTCCGGCCGGCACCATCGGGAACACGCCGTGCTCGCTGGGCACCACGACCTCCAGCAGCGCCGACTTGGGATCATTCAGCCAGGCGTCGATGGCGGCGGGCAGTTCCTCGGCCGTCGTCGCGCGGTAGCCGGGTACGCCGTAGGCCTCCGCGAGCTTGATGAAGTCGGGGTTGGAATCGCCCAGCCAGACCTCGCTGTAGCGCTTCTCGTGGAACAGTTCCTGCCACTGGCGGACCATGCCCAGGAACGAGTTGTTGATGATGCAGATCTTGACGTTGCGCACGTCGTGCATCTTCAGGGTGGCGAGTTCCTGCGCCGTCATCTGGAATCCGCCGTCGCCGGCGATGACCACGCTCCGCACCCCCGGCTCGGCCATGCCCGCACCGATGGCCGCCGGAAAGCCGAAGCCCATGGTGCCCAGGCCGCCCGAGTTGATCCAACGCCGGGGCCGCTCGAAGCGGGCGAGCTGTGCGGCGAGCATCTGGTGCTGGCCCACGTCGCTGCTCAGGATGTCCTCGGGCGCGAGGCGGTCCACCACCGCCTTGACCGCGTATCCGGCGCCCCAGTGCTCGGGCGTCTCGGTGCGGGTCTTCCACTCGGCGATCTTGGCGTCCCACTCGGGGTGCGAGAGCGGGGTCGCCTCTTTGAGCAGGGCCTGGGCGGCGTGCTTCGCGTCGCTGCGGACCGGCACGTGCGTGCGGATGATCTTGCCGATCTCCGCGGCGTCGAGCTCGACATGGATGATCGCGGCGTTCGGCGCGAAGCCGTTCACGCGGCCCGTCACGCGGTCGTCGAAGCGCAGGCCCATGCCCAGCAGCACGTCCGCCTCGCTGATGGCGCGGTTGGCCGCCACGCTGCCGTGCATGCCCGGCATCCCCAGCCACAGCGGGTCGCTCGACGGAATGCCGCCCAGCCCCATCAGGGTGGTCGTGACCGGAATGTTCCAGGCGCGGGCGAGCGCGGTGATCTCGGGGGCCGCGTCCTGCGCGCCGCCACCGACCATCATCACTGGGCGCACGGCGCCGCGCAGCAGTTCTACGGCACGCTGCACCGACTCGGCCGAGGGCCGGGGCGCCTCGGCCCTCGGCAGCGGCGCGGGAATCTCGCCCTGGAAGGCCGCGAGCTGCACGTCCTTGGGAATGTCCACGAGCACCGGCCCCGGCCGCCCCGAGCGCGCGATGGCGATGGCCTCGGCGATGATGTGGGGCAGCTCGGCCACGTCGCGCACCACGTAGTTGTGCTTGGTGATGGGCAGGGTGATGCCGGTGATGTCGGCTTCCTGAAAGGCGTCGGTGCCCATCAGGTGCCGCGCGACGTTGCCGGTGATCGCCAGCAGGGGCACCGAGTCGAGCATGGCGTCGGCCAGCCCGGTCACGAGGTTGGTCGCGCCGGGGCCGCTGGTCGCCATACACACGCCGAGTTGTCCGGTCGCCTTGGCCCAGCCCTCGGCGGCGTGCGCCGCGCCCTGCTCGTGGCGGGTCAGGACGTGGCGCACCTCGGGGTAGAAGGTCAGGGCGTCGTAAACCGGCATGATGGCCCCGCCCGGATAGCCGAACACGGTCGTGATGCCGTGGTTGGCCAGCGTGGCCCACAGCGCCTTGGCTCCGGTCATGTCCCCGCGTTCGGGACCCTGGTACTGCCCTGCGTGTTCGCCTTCTTGCATAAGCCCTCCTGAACGAAAAACCCCGCCTCGTCTTCGGGCGGGGGGATGCGGCGTATGGTGACGCTCAGCCTCGGCAACCCCCGACGCTAAGAAGTACCACCACGAGCACGCAGTTCATGCGTCCGAGCTTAGCGGCCGGGGCGGGGTGCGGTCAGGGTGCGTCTAGATAGGGGACGTACAAGATGCTTTGGGGAGGCCGGCAGAAGCGCGGGGAGGCGTGTGGGGCGGCCAGAAAGGCTCCTGGCTTCTGGCAAGAGCCACAGCAGCGGGTGCTCAAATTTCTCTTACGCCCCGGTCGCGTCCTACTTCCAGTGGGGCGACTCCGGCACGTTCTGGCGGCTGTCCTCCACCTGGGTGGCCCACCACGTCCGCAGCCATGCGCGGAAGGCCGGGTACGTTCCGCCGAGCGCCGCGCGTACCTTGCGGTCCTTCTCGGCCCGCATCCCGGCCAGACGGGTGTTCAGAGCAGCGGCGTTGTCGCGTCCGACCACGCGCCACGCCGCCTGCCCGTACTGGTGCTCGCTGGCGGCCAGGCGGCGCAGCTCGCGCACCTGGGCGGGACTCAGACGCAGCTCGCGCACCAGCCGCTCGCCGTCGGCGCGCCCGGCAGGCAGCACCAACAGCCGCGTCAGGACCTCGCTGGCGGGCCAGGGGTCGGCGGGACGCGACAGAGCCGGTCCAGGCTGCGCCGGCCTGGCCAGGGCCTGACGGGCCTGCAGGGGGCCGGTCCGGTTGGCGCTGGTCGGGGTGGCCTGGGCCGGGGCAGCCAGGCCACTGCCCAGCGTCCAGGCACCCAGCAGGGTGAGCAGCAGAGGAGCAGAGGTCATGGTGTCAGGGTAGATGGTGCTCTCATGAGAAGAACGGGAACGGCCGTGAAGGAGCCTGCTAGCATGCCCGGCGTGAATCTTCCGCAGCCGGCGGCCGGGCCGGACCCCCTGCCCCCAGCTCCGGCCTCTCCGGCTCCGGCCCGCGAGACCCCCTGGCGGACCTTCTGGCGGCAGTGGATTCTGGGAGCGCTGCTGCCGGTGTACCTCGTGACCACCTTCGTCTGCACGCTGGCGCGCGTGGACGGCGAGAGCATGGCACCCACCCTGCAAAGCGGCCAGATGCTGCTGCTGCTCAAATACCCGCGGTGGTTGCACGCCTGGGGCCTGAGCGGGCCGTATGTCCACCGGGGCGACCTCGTCATCTTCAAGGCGCCGGCCGAGAGTCCTTACAGCTACGAGACGTTGTACGGGGTCACGCACCGCCCCTACAACGTCAAGCGGGTCATCGGGCTGGCAGGGGACACGGTGGCGGTCGAGGACGGCCGGGTCTACGTCAACGGCCGTCCTCTCGCCGAGAGCTACGCGAGCGCGGAAGGCTACGTCAACAGCCAGCCGCCCGAGGTCGTGCCGCCGGGCAAGGTGTGGGTCATGGGCGACAACCGCCTCACCGGGGCCAGCCTCGACTCGCGCGCCTACGGCGCGGTAGACCTGCGTGACGTGGCCGGCACTGCCGACTTGCGGCTGTGGCCCCGGCCCGGTCCGGTGGCCCGCTGACCGCCCCCTGACCCCGCGTGAGCGTCCCTTGGGCGCGTCCCTTAGCCGGTCATCATGCGGCCCTGGTACGGTGCGGCCATGAAGGTTCTGCGCACATTGTTCCCCGTCGCCCTGCTGGCCGGCACCCTGGCCGGCGCGCAGACGCTGGTCCCCCTGAGCGATCCCAAGCTGCCCTTCCGTTTCAGCCATCCGCAGGGCTGGCTGGGCGTGGACCTCGGTGACAGGGCGAGCGGCGTAAGTATGGTCTCGGCCAAGGCGCCGCCCGCCACCATGATCCGGCTACTGTTCGTGCCCAAGAACGGCAAGGCGATCAACGTGGTCCAGGAGCTCGGCGGCTTCGAGCAGGGGCTCAAGTCTACGGGCGTCACCCTCAAGACCCTCACGAGCCGGGCCGCGAGCTACGGCGGCGTCAGTGGAACCGAGCGCGAGTACCAACTGAGCAAGGGCAAGGACGTGCTGAGGATGCGGGTGTGGTTCGGCAACGGCTCCAAGAACCTGTATTCCTTCCAGCTCACCGACACGGCGGCGCGCTACGCCGCGGCCAACGCGCTGTATACCAAGGTGCTCGCCACCGTCCGTTTTTGAGGCCCGGAAGAGGCCAGGCGGCAGGTGGCCTGCGCCTCCTTCCAGGACGGACCCACCTGAACATGGGAAGCGGCGCGGCCGCGACCGGGGAGGCAACGGGATGACAGGTATCCGGCTCTGGCGAAAGGTTTCCGTCAAGCTTTCGGTGCTCGGCAGAGGCGCCAGGACCCGGTCTGGACTCCGGGGCCGGGCCTGCCGGACCGCCCTTCTCGGCGCGGCGCTTCTCGGGACCCCTGCGCTCGCGGCCAACCGGCCCGAGGTGACGCGGGTGGCGTTTTCACCCGACGGCGCGCGGGTGCTCGTGCTGACCCGGCAGATTCTGGACGGCAGCGGTTTTCCCGAAGCGCGGCTGGTCGTGCTCGACACGGGCACCGGCCGCACCCTGCGCGACCGCACCCTCTCGGACGAGACGCCGGGGGTGACGCCCGCCGCGCTCGAAGCCCAGGTGCTGCGGGGAGAACAGGTCCGGCTGAAGGGTTGGAACCTCTGGCTCGGCCGCACGTCGGTCCCGCGTTACCGGGCGCCAACCTCGCCCTTTCCCACCTGGGGCGAGGGCATCGGGGCGGGCCAGAGCCGCAGTGTTCCGGTCGTGCTGTGGTCCCGCCCGGTGCCGCTGGTGCTGGGGGTGCGGGCCAGCGGCGTGGCCTGCGACTTCCCGGATCTGTTGCCAGGCGGCGCGGTGCCGGCCACCTTCACGCTGCGGGTCGGCGGGCAGCGCGTGGCTGGCCTGGTCCGGCTGCCGACCTGCGTGGCCCGCTTCCGGCTCGACCGGGTGGACATTCAGGGCGACCGCGCCCTGCTGACCGTGCGCGCCTACCGCCCCGGTTTTGAGGGACCGGACGCCCTGCCGGTATTCGTGGCGGCGCGGCTGCGCTAGGGGGATCGGTTCAGGACTTGCCGGGCCTGCCCGGAACGGGGGGTGGCCCGGGCAGGTCCACGACCGCCAGCCCCAGCTTGCGCAGCAGGTCGCCCAGGGTCTCGAGTTCCGCCGGCTCCATGACCCCGAACAGCTCGCAGATGCCGCGCACATGGTCGGGCAACATTCGGGCAATGAGCGCCTCGCCCTCGGTGGTGAGGGTCACGCGCATCACCCGGCGGTCCTGAGGGTCGCGCTCGCGCGTCACGAGGCCGTCGCGCTCCAGGTTGTCGATAACCATCGTGAGGTTGCCACTCGAGCGCAGGATCTTCTGGGCCAGCTGACGCTGACTCAGGGGCCCGACATGGTAGACGGCCTCCAGCACGCCGAACTGACTAGTGGTCAGGCCATGATCGGCCAGGTGGCGGTTGGCGGCGACTTCCACGGCATGGGAGGCGCGCCAGAGCCTGATATAGGTGCTGAGCGCCTGGCGTTCCTCGGGAGTCCCGGAGTAACGGGTAGGCATAGGGGGTATCCTCCGCAATCCAGCGTCAGAAATCAAGGTGATATGAAGACCGGCTAAGCTGTTCGGTGGGTCATCCGCCACCGCGCGGGTTTCCTCCGTCGCCGAGGCCCGGCCTTGGCGACGGAGGAAAACGCAGGGGGGTTCCGGTTTCAGCGGGTAGCCCGCACCTCTTCGCTCGCCAGCCGGATG
Organism: Deinococcus sp. Leaf326; assembly: GCF_001424185.1. Lineage (NCBI taxonomy): Bacteria > Thermotogati > Deinococcota > Deinococci > Deinococcales > Deinococcaceae > Deinococcus > Deinococcus sp. Leaf326. The sequence continues at coordinate 349,724 of NZ_LMOM01000021.1, forward strand.
CAGGTGGCCACGCCGCGCATCGCCTCGCCGACCTCGGCCAGTGGGGGGCGAGTGGGCGAGAGCCGGATGTTGGTGTTGCGGGGGTCCTGTCCGTCCGGGTAGGTCGCGCCGGCCGGCGTGAGGCTGATGCCGGCGGCCTCGGCCAGTTCGACCACCCGCGACGCCACGGGCTCGGCCGTGTCCAGGCTGATGAAGTAGCCGCCGCGCGGCGTGGCCCAGGTGGCGTAGCCGCCGCCACCCTCACCCAGTTCGGTTTCCAGCGCCTCGTACACCGCGCGGAACTTGGGCGCGATGAGGGCGGCATGGTCCCTCATCAGGCCTTCGAGCCCACCCTCGTAGGCGTTCAGGAACTTGACGTGACGGGCCTGCTCGACCTTGTTGGGGCCGATGCTCTGCGCGCCCAGGTACTTGCCGAGCCACTTGACGTTGTCCTCGCTGCTCGCCACGAAGCCCAGGCCCGCGCTGGCGAAAGTCACCTTGCTCGTGCTCGCGAACACGAAGGCGCGGTCGGGGTACCCGCCGTCACGGGCCAGCGCCACGAAGTTCACGGGCTCGTCGTGTTCGCCGTCCAGATGGTGCACGCGGTAGGCGTCGTCGGCAAAGATGGTGAAGTCGGGTGCCGCCGCCCGGAGCCCTGCGAGGCGCCGCGCCTTCTCGGCGCTGATGCTCTCGCCGCCGGGGTTCGAGTAGGTTGGTACGAACAGGATGCCCTTGACCGCAGGGTCGCCCGCCGCGAGCAGTTCGGCGGCGTCCACGTCGGGGCCGTCGGCCTCCATATTCACGCACAGCAGCTCGAAGCCCAGGGTCTGGAGCAGCAGGAAGTGGCGGTCGTAGCCCGGCACCGTCACGATCATCTTGGGCTTCTGGCCCTCCGCCACCCAGGGCGCAGGTGAGCCGCGCAGGCCGTGAAGCAGCGCGAAGGTCAGGACCATGCCCTGTAATTCCAGGCTGGAGTTGTTCCACACGAGGACGTTCTCGGCCTTCACGTCGAGGTACTGGGCGAACAGCGCGCGCGCCGAGGGCAGGCCCGCCACTCCCCCGGGATAGTTGCGCAGGTCGGTGCCGTCCAGATGCGTGTCGGTCTCGCCGAGCGCCGTCAGGAGGGCGCTACTGAGGTCGAAGTCGGCGTCGGACGGCTGCCCGCGCTGCAGGTTGAGCTTGAGTCCCCGCGCCTGCAACTCGGCGTAGGCGGCCTGGGCCTGGGCGAGGGCGGTGGTCGGCGTGGGGGTCGTCATGCTGCCCAGCCTACCTGCTTTGGGAAAAGGGAAGCCGGGCCTGTCTGGGGAGTGGGGGTGAGACGCCGGGGGGAGAGAAGTTGCCTGCACTTTCCGGCGCCCTGCCTCCTTCCCGGGGCCACAGGCCATCGCCCCTGCCTCCTCTGCTCTATGCTGGGGCCGGCGCCGTGCGATTGGCCCGGCCCGCCGTTCCCCGGTCTTCTGGCCGCTTCCTTTTGGCCGTCCACCCTTTCGCTTCCCGCCTATTTCAGCTCGCCCACACCTGGCGAACCCCAACAGGAGAAACGCAATGCACTACGTCGTACACCGGCCCCGCGTGGGGCTGTTCGTGGATACCCAGAACCTCTATCACTCGGCGCGCGACCTGCTGGAGCGCACCGTCAACTTCGAGACCATCCTCAAGGTCGCCACCGAGGACCGCGAGCTCGTCCACGCCATCAGCTATACCGTCGAGCGTGAGAACGAGGCCACGGCGCGGCCATTCATCTTCAAGCTCTCGGCGCTGGGCTACAAGGTGCGGCGCATGAACCTCACGCTGCACCACGTCACCGATGGCGGCAAGGCCATCTACGAGGGCAACTGGGACATGGGCATCGTGGCCGACATGGTCCGGATGATGGACCATTTCGACGTGGTGGTACTCGGCAGCGGTGACGGCGACTTTACCGACATCGTCGAGGTGCTCCAGGAGCGCGGCAAGCGGGTCGAGGTCATCGCCTTCCGTGAGCACACGGCCCAGAAGCTCATCGACGCCGCCGACCGGTTCACGCACCTGCCCGACATCGAGGGTGGCCTGATGCCCGCGCGCCAGAAGGGCGGTCAGGCCAGCAAGACCGAGGAGAAGGCCGAGGAATGATCCCGGTGCCTGACCCGGTTCACACTGCCGACGCCGTGCTCGGCCGCCTGAAGTTCGAGCTGCCGGAGGCGCGCATTGCCCAGACGGGCGCCGAGCCTCGCGACGCCTCGCGGCTGATGGTGGTGGACGACCAGATCACGCACCATATCTTCCGCGACCTGCCCGACCTGCTGCGGCCCGGCGACCTGCTCGTGTTCAACGAGAGCCGCGTGATCCCGGCGCGCGTCATGGCCCGCAAGCCGGTGGACGCCGGCGGGTTCGGCGGCGGCCAGGTCGAGGTCCTGCTGCTGCGCGAGGAGGAGGCGAACGTCTGGAGCGCCTACCTCAAGCCCGCGCGGCGCGCCGGAAACGTGCTGCTGCTGGGGCCGGGCGGTGAACACCGCGCCGAGGTCGTGGGCGTGCTCGACGACGGCGCGCGGCTGTTGCGCTTCGGCTATGACCTCAAACCTCATCTCGACGAAATCGGGCGGCTGCCGCTGCCGCCGTACATTGACGCGGGCACGGCCGAGTCCGAGGCCCACTGGCGTGAGCGCTATCAGACCGTCTATGCGCAGACCCCCGGCAGCGTGGCCGCGCCGACCGCCGGGCTGCACTTCACGCCCGAGCTTCTGGCACGGTTGGACGCGCGTGGTATCGAGCGCGCCAGCGTGACCCTGCACGTGGGGGCCGGCACCTTCAAGCCGGTCTCGGGGCCGGTGGCCGAGCATGTCATGCACGCCGAGCGGTACTCGGTGAGCGAGGCTGCTGCCGGGGCGATCAACCGCGCCCGTGCCGAGGGCCGCCGCGTGGTGGCGGTCGGCACGACGACCGTCCGCACGCTGGAAAGTGCCTGGGACGGCGAGGCGGTGCGGGCAGGGGAGGGCGACACCCGGATTTTCATCACGCCGGGGACGCCCGTCAACGTGCCCGATCTGCTCATCACCAATCTGCACCTGCCGGGCAGCACGCTGCTGCTGCTGGTCTCGGCGTTCGCGGGCGAGGAACGGATCAGGGCGGCATATGGGGCGGCGCTGGAGGGGGAGTACCGGTTCTACTCCCTGGGGGACGCGATGTTGTTGGAGAACACGCGGAGCTGAGGGACTTTTCCGGTCCAGGGCGCTTAACTCCCCAGATTCCCAGCCCATAGGAACAGGTGGTCGCCATGGACAGACAGTGGCTAGTGGAGCTAGTGCGGCAGCAGGGCTGGTTTCTATATTTGACAGGCCAAACGCGCCTCTCCTACTGCCCAATCCATTCCTATTCCCTGTTCAGCACCGTCGCGCGGAGCTGCCGCACCGGCTCGAACCCCAGGTCGCGGTACACAGCGACGGCGCCCTCGTTCTCCAAATTCACGTGCAGGAACGGCACCTCGCCCGCCGCGTGGCTGTGCGCCGCGAGGCGGGCGACCAGGGTGCGGGCCAGGCCCCGGCGCCGGTAGTCGGGGTGGGTACACACCGCGCTGATCTCGCGGTGCCCCGGCGGCTGGAGGCGCTGCCCGGCCATCGCCGCGAGGCGGGGGGCGTCGCCGCTTTCGTCCCACACGCCCAGGTACAGCCCCAGCTCGGGCGTGCGGGGCAGAAAGGGACCGGGGCGGGTCAGGGCGGTGAGGTCCATCATGGCCCCCACGTCGTCGGCGGTCAGCTCGCGCACACTCAGACCGTCAGGCTGAGCCCCAGTCGCCTGGGGCCGCGCCTGCACCATCTGCAGCGGGTTGCCCACGAAGCCGCGCGTCCAGCCCGCCGGGGCATCAATGACCTCGGGGGCGAACAGCACGGCCAGCCCGCCTGCCGGGGTCATCGCCGTCAGGTCGGCCCAGGCCTGCGGAGTGTCTTCTGCCAGACCGGCGAAGACGGCGACCGGGGGAGCGTAGTGGGCGGCCAAGTTCGTGGTCTGCGCAAACGCGGCCTGCGGGCCCCGCAGCGCCGTCCAGATGGGGTTGCCCAGCGGGCCGTCCTCCCAGACGATGCTCATGTCAAGCTCGCGCGGCTGTGAGGCGCGTCCCAGTCGCTCAGTGGCCCCAGCGGCACGACCCCACTCGGGTTTAGGCGCTCATGGGTCATGTAGTAGTGCCGCTTGATGTGATCGAAGTTGACGGTCTCGCGGAAGCCGGGCCGCTGGAACAGGTCACGCGCGTAGCCCCACAGGTTCGGGTAGTCCACCAGCCGCCGAAGGTTGCACTTGAAATGCCCTACATACACGGCGTCGAAGCGCACCAGTGTCGTGAACAGCCGGATATCGGCCTCGGTCAGCTGCCCGCCGACGAGGTAACGCCGGGTAGACAGGTGCTCTTCCAGGGCGTCCAGCCGCGCGAACAGGCGGGTGACGGCCTCCTCGTAGGGGGCCTGACTCGCGGCGAAGCCGGCCTTGTACACACCGTCGTTCACGTCGGTATAGATCACCGCGTTCAGCGCGTCGATCTCGGGCCTCGGTGCCTCGGGGTAGAGGTCGGGTGCGCCGGGCTTGTGGAAGTCCACGAACTGCGTCTCGAAATCGAGGGTGATGTCGGGGTAGTTGTTCGTCACAAGCTGCCCCGTCACCGTGTCCCAGATGCACGGCACGGTGTAGCGGCCCTGGTAGGCGGGATCGGTGCGCAGGTACGCCTCCGAGAGGAACTCGAAGCCGCACACGCCGTCGCTGCTGTGGCCGGGGCCGTCGCGCAGCGCCCAGCCGCGCTCGTCGCGCACCGGGTCCACGACCGCCATGCTGATGGTGTCCTCCAGCCCCAGCAGCCCGCGCACGATCACCGCGCGGTGCGCCCACGGGCAGGCCAGCGACACGTACAGGCGGTAACGCCCGGCCTCGGCCGGAAAGGGGGGACTGCCGTCGCGGGAAAAGCGGCCCTGAAACTGGTACTTCTGCCGCACGAAGGCGCCCGTGGCGCTCGTCTCGGCGGGAAACTGGCTGGTCATGCGCCAGTGTAGCCCGCCTAGTGGCCGCTTAATGTTAAAGGGTCTTGATCAGCGTCACGGTGGCGGGTTCGCGCACGAAGCCCAGCGCCGCGTTGATGCCCAGCATGGGGGCGTTCGCGCTGTGGTTGCCGGTCCGGGCGTGCGTGAACCCACGTTCCCGCGCCGCGCGGGCCGCCGCCAGCTTCAGCGAGAAGGCGACGCCGTGACCGCGCCACGCGCCCAGCACGCCTGTCAGGCCGTTGCGCACGGTGCCGGGGTGGGCGGCGTAGGGGGTGTGCAACTCGCTCAGACCTACCCACTGGCCGTCCGGGGCAATTGCGATGAACAGGCCTTCCGGGTGGTGCAGGTGCGGCACCACTCGGCGCTGCCACGTCTCGAAGGGCCACACGCTGACCGGCGTCGCGCTGGGCACGTCGCGCAGCAGGGCCGCCATCAGGGTGTACAGCCGCCGCTGCGCCGCCTCGTCAAAAGCCCCAAGACTGGACAGGGGCCGCACCGTGATACCTGCTGCCCGCGTCCGCTCCTCGTAGGCGGCAAAGCGGCCGAAGTCGACTGTGGTGAGGTCGAGGGTACTGGGCCACATGCGGTCGTGTTCGGCGTAAGCGTGCGCCTCGTACAGCCCCCGTTCCCACCAGTCCTCATGCACGCGCGTGACCAGGGTGTGCGGGGTGTGGGCCCGCGCCTGGGCCTCGGCGAGTTCCAGCAGCGCCGCGCCCAGCGCCGGATCGGCGGCGCGCACCGTCACCTCCAGCCAGCCGGGGTGGCCGTCCATGCGCGGTGTGCCCGTCTCGGCTAGTCCCACCAACGCGTCGCCCCGCAGCAATAGGGTCGCCGCATGGACCTCGCCGGGCATCCGGCCCTGTGCCAGCCGGTCCAGGTCTTCGGCGGTCACCGGCTGTTCGGGATGACACACGCTCAAAAAGGCGGCGAGGCGGCGGTGGTCGGCGGCCGTCACGGAGTGCAGGCGCAGGCCAATGGGCAGGGTAGGTGGGGGGATAGAAAAGGTCGCCATGACGGAGCAGAGCACGAATCGGAAGCGCGTCCATGCGCCATCCGGCCTAGGCGACTCCTGAGGGGATCGGCCTATACTCCTCAGCTATGAACAATCCTGCACCCGGCACGCCGCCCGTGGACAGCGCCAACCCGCTGCTGAACATCGGTTTCCGGATTCCCTTCGACCGCATTCGGCCTGAGCACGCTGAGCCGGCCATTGACACGCTGCTCTCGGAAGCCCGCGAGCGGGTCGAGCACCTGGCGGCCTCCAGCGAGCGCAATTTTGTGGACTTCATGGCCGATCTTGACGTGCTCACCGAGCAGCTCAGCACCGTGACGACCATCGTCGGGCACCTCGACGGCGTGGTGACCTCACCCGAGTGGCAGGCGGCCCGCAAGGCGATCATTCCCAAAACCAGTGCCTTCTACACCGAACTGGGCCTGCACCCCGGCCTGTGGGCGGCCCTCAAGGCCTTCGCCGAGACGGACGCGGCCCGCGCCCTCGACCCCGTGCGCGCCCGGCACCTCAAGCTCACCATCGACGACTTCCGCCGGGGCGGCGCCGACCTGCCGGACGACAAGAAGGCCCGGCTGACCGAGGTCAATACCCAGCTGGCCAACGTGACGAACGACTTCGGCAAGAACGTGCTGGACGCTACGGCAGCTTTCGAACTGTACGTTCCCGCAGAGCGCCTCGCGGGGGTGCCCGAGCGGGTCAAGGAGGCCACCCGCCGCGACGCTGAGGAACGCGGCCGGGAAGGCCACCGCCTGACCCTGCACCAGCCGGTCATCTCGCCCATCCTGACCTACGCCGACGACCGCGAACTGCGGCGCGAGCTGTGGGAGGCCCAGACCCGCGTGGGCCAGGAGCCGGGACGCGACAACCGCCCGCTCGTGCGTGAGATTCTGGCGCTGCGCCGCGAGCAGGCCGAGCTGCTGGGCTTCCGCAACTTCGCGGACTATGTCCTCGAGGACCGGATGGCGGGCAGCGGCGACAACGCCCTGCGCTTCGAGCGCGACCTCGAAGCCCGCACCCGGCCCGCCTTCGAGCGCGAGAATGCCGAGCTGGTCGCCTTCTACCACGCGCAGGCCGGCGAAGGGGCGCCCGAGCTGCAGCCCTGGGACGGGCCCTACTGGGCCGAGAAGCAGCGCCAAGCCCAGTACGACTTCGACGAGGAGGCGCTTCGGCCCTACTTCGCCCTCGACAATGTCCTCTCGGGCCTGTTCGAGCTATGTCGCCGTGTCTTCGGAATTACCGTCACCGAGGCGCAGGCGCCCGGCTGGCACCCCGAGGTGCGGTTCTACGACATCCGTGACGAGGCGGGCACGCACGTCGCGTCCTTCTACACCGACTGGTTCCCGCGCGACACCAAGCGCGGCGGCGCGTGGATGAACGCCTTCATCACGGGCGGCCCGCGCGAGAACGGTACCGAGCCGCACCTGGGCCTGATGTGCGGCAACATGACCCCTCCGGGCCAAGGCACGCCCGCCCTGCTCTCGGTGCGTGAGGTCGAGACGGTGTTCCACGAGTTCGGCCACCTGCTACACCACGCGATGAGCCGCGTGCCGGTGCGGTCGCTGAGCGGCACGCAGGTGCCCTGGGACTTCGTCGAGCTGCCCTCGCAGATCATGGAGAACTGGGTGATGGAACGTGAGGCCCTCGACCTCTTCGCCCGCCACTACCAGACCGGCGAGGCGCTGCCCGAGGAGCTGTTCCGCAAGCTCGTCGCCGCGCGCAACTACCGCGCCGGGAACGTGGCGATGCGCCAGTATTCCTTTGGCCTCACCGACCTGACCCTGCACGTCGAGTACGACCCACAGTCGGGCACCGACCCGGTCGAACTGGCGCGCGAGACGATGGCCCGCTTCATCCCCTTCCCACTGCCGGAGAACTATGCCCAGGTCGCCAGCTTCGGCCACCTGTTCAGCTCGCCGGTGGGCTACGGCGCCGGGTACTACAGCTACAAGTGGGCCGAGGTGCTCGACGCCGACGCTTTCTCGCGCTTCGCCGAGGAGGGCCTGTTCAACCGCGAGACGGGCCGGTCGTACGTGGATACCATCCTCTCGCGCGGCAACAGCGACGACCCTGCCCAGCTCTACCGCGACTTCATGGGCCGCGACCCCGACGCGGACGCCTTGCTGCGTCGCACCGGCCTTCTCTAAGGCAAGCGAGTCCTACCACCGGGGTGGGCTGAGGAGATGCTCCTTTCCTCAGCCCAGGTCCCTGGGCCGGTACGTCACCGCTTCGGCCAGGTGGGCCTCGCGAACTGCGTCGCTGTCCGCGAGGTCGGCCACGGTGCGGGCCACGCGCAGCAGACGGTCGTAGCCGCGCCCGGTGAGGCCGAGCTGCCGGGCCGCCGCCTGCGCGAAGGCGAGCGGACCCGCCGCCAGCTCGGCGTGCCGGCGCAGAAGCTGGCCCGCGAGGTCGGCGTTGCGCGTTCCCTGCCGGGCAAGCATCCGCTCGCGGGCGGCGGCGATGCGCGCACGCACGGGGGCGGAGGCTTCCGGCTCGGGCGCGCGAGTGAGTTCTTCCACCGTCAGGCGGGGGACGCGTACCACAGTGTCTATGCGGTCAAGCAGGGGCCCGCTCAGGCGCGCAGCGTAGCGGGTGCGTTCGGCGGCGGTGCAGGTGCAGGCCTTCTCGGGGTCGCCCTGAAATCCGCACTTGCAGGGGTTCATGGCGGCCACGAGCTGAAAATTCGCCGGATAGGTCACGGTGGCGCGGGCGCGGGACAGACTGACGTGTCCGTCTTCCATCGGTTGCCGCAGGGTTTCCAGTGCCTTGCGGCTGAATTCCGGGAACTCGTCCATAAATAGCAGGCCCCGGTGCGCGAGGCTGACCTCGCCGGGCCGCGGGACGCTGCCTCCGCCGATCAGGCCGGCGTCCGAGACCGTGTGGTGCGGCGCGCGGAAGGGCGCGTGTCGGCTCAGTTGCCCACGGCGCGTGAGCAGGCCCGCTGCCGAGTGAATGCGCGTGACCTCCAGCGCTTCGGCGCGGGTCAGGGGGGGGCAGCAGCCCCGGCGCGCGGCGGGCCAGCATCGTCTTGCCGCTGCCCGGCGATCCAATCAGCAGCAGATTGTGCCCTCCGGCCAGCGCCACCTCCAGCGCCCGACGCGCCGCCGCCTGCCCCTTGAGGTCGGCGAGATCGGCAAAATGCGCCGGGTCGTCTTCCGGATCGTCCGGCAGGTGGGGGGACAGCGTGGCCTGCCCACTCAGATGCGCGACGGCGGCGCGCAGCGAGGGCGCGCCGTAGACGGTCACGCCTTCAATCAGGGTGGCCTCGGGCGCATTGCCCTGCGGCAGCAGTGCGGGCAGTCCGAGCTCGGCGGCCAGCAGCGACAGGTTCACCGCCCCCGCGATGGAGCGCAGCGAGCCGTCCAGAGCCAGCTCACCGGCCGCCAGCACGGTGTTCAGCGCTCCGGCAGGGATCAGCTCCTGCGCCGCCAGAACCCCCAGCGCGATGGGCAGGTCGTACAGCGGCCCCTCCTTGCGCAGGTCGGCGGGCGCGAGGTTGACCGTGATGCGCGCGGCTGGAAAGGGCAGACCCGCGTTGCGTATGGCCGCCCGCACCCGCTCGCGCGCCTCGCTCACCGCCTGGTCCGGCAGGCCCACGATGGAGAATGCCGGCAGACCCGGCGACACGTCCACCTCGACCTCGACCGGGACGGCGTCCACGCCGATCAAGGCCACGCTGCGGGCGCGGGCGAGCACCTAGGAAACCGCCTTCCGGACAGAAAAAATCACGCCTCCCACTCTAGGAGGCGCGCTGCACAGGGCTCTTACCGACCGGCGGTCTACTTCGCCAGGCTGCGAATGAGGCTCAGGTCCACGAACTTGTTCAGGTCGGGCACGTCGCGCGCGAAGCCGGCTTCCTTGTTGAGCTGCGCGTACTCGCCCAGGGTCTTGAGATTGATGTCCCAGGTGATGCGGGTGCGGGCCAGTGCCTTGAACAGTTCGCCACTGTTGGGCCGCTTGCGCGTGAACAGTTCGATCTGGTCGGCGATCGCCTTCTGCGCGCCCGCATTGCTCCGGCCGATGTAGGCGATGGCCGCGAGGTGCCCGCGCAGCAGTCCGCGCACGGCTTCGGGGTTCTGCGCCGCGTATTTCGTGTTCACGGTCAGGACGGTGGTGGTGTAGTTGCCGCCCTCCCAGATGGCTTTTTCGTTGGCGACCAGGCGCGCGCCCTGCGTCTCCAGGACGGCGCCCCAGGGTTCCTGCACCAGGGCGGCGTCCACCTGCTTGCTGGCGAAGGCGGCAGGCATGTTGGCCGGGTCGATAGGCACGACTGTCACGTTGCCGCCCTCATCGCTGGCCTTCAGGCCGTTTTCGTGCAGCAGGTGGCGCAGGCTGATGTCCTGCGTGCTGCCGCGTGTGGGCACGGCGACCTTCTTGCCCGCCAGTCCCTTGACGTTACGCACGCCGCTGTCCTTGCGGCCCACCAGCACGGCGCCCGCGTTCGCCGCGCCCGCGTACACCTGAATAGGCACGCCGCGCAGGAAGGCGTTCATGGCCGGCCCCGGTCCGACGTAGGCCGCGTCGATCGCCCCGGCGGCGAAGGCCTCGTTGACCTGCGAGCCGTTGGCGAATTCCTTGACCACCAGCTTGACGCCGCTCCCCAGTTCCTTCTGGATGAGGCCCCGGTTGACCGCGACCAGTCCGGCCGCGTGGGTCACGTTGGGAAAGATGCCCAGGCGCAGTTCCCGTACCTGCTGGGCCTGGGCCGGGCCGGCGGCGAGCGCCAGGGCGGCGAGGGGGAGGAGGGAGGCAGAAAGACGCTTCATTCCAGGCAGTCTAACAGAGAAGTTGATGATTTAGGTCAACTATCGTATGTACGAATCCGGCGGAATAGGTGATCAAAACGTTTGGAAGGAGCCTGCAACTCGGGAGTTGCATCTTTTCGTGATGGGTTTCAGCACCCCCACGCGTTACCCGGCATCACTGTGTTGGGAGCACTCGACGTCAACGAGGTGATCTCCAGTATTTTGACCTGCCATATCTCCGAATCTCCGACAGAGCTCAGGGCACTTTGTTCGCGCGCCTCACTTGGGAGTGGGCCTGTCCGTCTCATCTGTCCACTCAGCGCATCTGGTCGCGCACGGCCGCCAAAGTCTCCTCGAACTCGTCGAGAAAATCGTCTTCGAGCTGTTCGTCGCGGATCAGCTCATCCTGCAGCGTCGTGGTCTGCTCGCGGGCCCAGCGCACGCGGGCCTGACGCGCGCCGCTCACGTTCCCCTTGCCAGCGATAAAGCGTGCGGCGTGGCGCACGGCCAGCTGCGGGTCGTCGGTGGGAGCCACCACGCTGAGGTTGCGCAGGCCACCCCGGTCGTTGACGAGCGAACAGATCACCTCGACGCGCTGGCCCCGGCGGGCCAGGAACACCTGATCCACCCGCCACATGCTCGTGGCGCGGATGGGCTCGTGAGACAGAGCACTCTGACCTCGGCGGCGGGAGGCCATCTCAGCGCACCCCGGCCGGTTGAGGAAACGTCGGGGCTGGTGGAAGCACAGTCACGCCCGAAGGTGACCACTCGCGCAGGCCCTCCAGGCCGAACAGGACCCGGCCGGCCCCCTCGGCCAGCGCTTCGAGCTCCAGCTCGCCGGGAACCACGATTACGGGCGCCGTCCAGGCGAGCCGGCGTTCGATCCGGTCGACCAAGCTGTCCCAACGGGCGATGCCGCCGGTCAGAGCTACGGCGTCCGGACGACCCGGCAGCGCGCCGCACTGCTCGCCGACCGCCTTACATACCTGATGGACGAACGCGGCGGTGGCGGCCTGCACCGCCGGGTCGTCCATCTCGCGGGCCTCGAGTTCGCGCAGGTCGGCGCTGCCGGTCAGGGCCTGAAACCCGCCCCCCAGGGTCAGCAGCCGCAGCAGTTCCTCATCGCCGTAGTCTGCGCGCAGCCGCAGTACCGCGCCCGCACTCAGCGGCCCGCTCTGCCGAGCGCCCAGCGGTCCGCCGCCCGCGCCGCTGCCGGTGGTGTCTATTGCCCGTCCCTGGTCGAAGGCTGTAACGCTGGTGGTCGCGCCGAGGTGGGCCACGACCACACGCGCGTCGGCAAATTTCTTGCCGGTTTCATAGGCCGCGCGCCGGGCGACCGCGCGGGCATTGAGGGCGTGGAATTGCGCGGTGCGCCGCAGCCCCGCCACACCGGTCAGTTGCGCCTGAGGCAGCAACTCGTCCACGCTCTGCGGGTCCACGATGAAGCCGGGAACCCCCCACGCCTGGGCGAGCCGCAGCGCCAGCGGCCCACCCAGGTTGGCGGGCAGGTCCTGGCGGCCACAGTTCAGGGCTCGCTCGGCCAGTTCGGGGGTCAGTCGGTAGGTGCCGGCCGGTACGCGGCCGATCTCGCCGCCGCGTCCCACGACCACGTCGGGCCGGGGCCACGCACGGGTCAGCTCCAGCAGGCGCGCGGCGAGGTCGTCCAGAGCTGGGCCGCTCACCCCGCCGGGGGTAGGGGGCTCGCTCAGGGGCAGCTCGGCACGGGTCAGCGTCACCTGAAGCTGACCCGGCAGGGCCGGATTCAGGCTCGGTTCGATGGTCGCGCATGCCAGCTTGACGCCGCCGCTTCCGGGATTGACCACATGCGCGATCATAAACACCCCAGCATATCACCTGATGCCAACCCTGCACGCTGTGTGCGGGGGAGGAACAAAGAAAGGGGGCCAGGGCGCCGCGTGCACCCTGGCCCCCTCTTAGGGGTCTGCTCTCAGCTCGGTTCGATCAGGCCGTAGTGGCCGTCACGGCGGCGGTAGACCACGCCCGTCAGGCCCGAGACCATATTCTTGAAGACGTAGAAGTCGTGATCGAGCGCTTCCATCTGGGCAGCGGCGTCCTCGGGGGACATGGGCCGCAGCTCGAAGCGCTTCTGGCGCACGATCTCAGGCTCGAATTCGCTCACGTCGTCGAGGCCCGCGGCCACGGCGGCCTCGGCCGGGCCGGGTTCGGGCTCGGGGAGGGTCTCCTGACGCTGCTTCATGTAGCGGGTCTTGAATTTGCGGAGCTGACGCTCGAGCACGTCGCTGGCCTTGTCGATGGCCGCGTACATGTCGGCGTGGTGTTCCTCGGCGCGGATGATGCCGCTGGGGACGTTGAGCTGCACCTCGACGCGGTTGCGCCGCCCCGAGTCGCGCACGTCGCGCACCGTCAGGGTGACGCGGGCGTCGGTGATCTGGTCGCTGTAGCGGTCGAGGCGCGTGAGCTTCTCCTCGACGTAGTCGCGCATGGCGTCGGTGACGTCGACGTTTCGGCCAGCCAGCTTGTAGATGTGCATCCGGAATAACCTCCTGTCCCCGGCAAAGCCGCAGGGGCGTGACTCGCGGCCCGCGCCGCCTGCTGTGCCTCGCCGGGAGACCACTCTACCCTCCGGGTCAGCTTGGCGTCAGCCCGGAGCTTCACAGCGCTCGCTCATCCGGAGCGCTATTGTGAGAAGTGCAGGACACAGCTCCGGCCCCGCGGGCTGTGTGGGCTTCCCCCGTCAGGTGCCCTGGATGTCTCAAGCCTTTCTTAGACGCCTGTCAACTGTGCGTAAGAGAGGAGCTCTACACTGTGGGGCGTGAAAGTGGACCGTGAGGAACAGACCGAGGCCCGGCGCGAGCGCATCGCCCGCGCGGCCTTCGAGCTGTTCGCGCGCAGTGGCCTAGACCAGACAAGTGCTCAGGACATCGCCCGCGCGGCCTTCGTCAGCCGGACCAACCTCTACCGGTATTTTCCGAGCAAGACCCACATGCTGCTCGCGCATTTCGAGCGTGCCGTCTCCGAGACCCGCAGCGAGGCCCTGAGCCGCCTGAGCAGCGGCACCGCGCCGCAGGCCGTGTGGCAACACGTCACGGCGCGCATGGCCGACCTGGGGGTGCGGTACGGGCATCTGGTGGGCGCGGTTGGGCAGGCGGTCCTGGGCGCGCGGCCGGGGCCGGGTCCCGACGCCCATACGCAGAACACGGCCTCGCTGGGGCAGGAAGTGCGCACGGCCCTGACGCTCGTGGCCCTGGTCGAGCCGGTCCTGCACGCCATGCGCCTCCAGGGCCATCTGCGCACCGACGCCAATACGCACCTGCTGGCCGCGCTACTCGTGGACGCCTGCCTGCTGGCGCTGCTCCACGGTGGGCACCGTGACCAGCGGGAGGTGCTGCGCGACTGGCAGGACCGGTTCTCGCTGCTGATGCACGGCGCCCTGGCTCCCGGCGTCACCCTGAACAGAGAGGCGGCCCGCGATTGACGCCCGGCTGCCCCGCGCCGACCGCGTGAGCGGCTTGACCCGCAGCGTCGCGGTGGTCATTCCCGCCTACAACGAGGCCCAGACGGTGGCCGGCGTGGTGCGGGTCGGCCTGAGTCTGACGCCGGAGGTCGTGGTCGCCTCGGACGGCAGCGCCGACGACACGGCCGAGGTGGCGCGCGGGGCCGGCGCGCAGGTCATCGAGCTCACCCGCAACGTGGGCAAAGGTCCGGCGCTGTACGCGGCCCTGGAAGCGGCGCGTGCCGAGTACGTGGTCATGCTCGATGCCGATCTCACCGGCCTAACCACCGGGCACCTGCACACGCTGCTGGGGCCGGTGCTCTCGGGTGACCTCGACATGAGCATCGGAGTGTTTGAGGGCGGGGGCTTCGTCACTGACTGGGGGAACAAGCTCACGCCGCATCTCAGCGGGCAGCGGGCGTGCCGCCGCGACTGGTTGCTGGCCGTGCCGCACCTTGCCGAGGAACGTTGGCCCGAACCCGCCATCACTGCTCACCTCAAAGAAACTGGCGCGCGCTGGGACTACGTGGAACTGCCGCAGGTCGCGCAGGTCGTCAAGGAAAAGAAACGCGGCTTCTGGCAGGGTGCGACCGCCCGGACCCGGATGTACGCCGACCTCCTGACTTACCGCGTCCGCAAGAAACGCTGACCTCTGCGGGGCCGCCGCTCTGTATATGGACTCATTTACGCGCGGTCAGGTCGGTCGTGCGGCCGTCGGCTGTCCGGTAGCGCACCACACCGACCCCCGGCACGAAGAAGGAGTCATGTGCCGGGCCGGTTCCCTCCTGCGTCCGGAGAACCAGGGCATTGAAGGTACCGGCCGGCGTGGCGACTCCCTGGACGCCCGTGACCTGGACCGTTCGGCCCCCGCTGCGCCAGCTCTGCCCCGGCCGCAGCGGACCGGCGGGGTAGACGAGCAGGGGAGAGGCGTACCAACGCAGCTCCTGACCCGTATGCAGCCCGCGTAGCCACACGCTGCCGTCGGCGCGGTATTCCAGCAGGTCCTGGCTGACGAGGACCCGGCCCAGCACGTGGCTCAGCGGCACCACGCCCACGCCCCGGTAGGTGACTGGGGCCCCCATGACCTGCCGCTCGCCGTTGCTGTAGGTCCACGCCGTTCCGGCCGCCTGTGGGTAGTACCCGGCGGGGGCCGCCGCGCCGGCCGCTCCCAGCAGGGCGCACAGCAGAACGGCAGAAAGGGAGCGCGTCAGCAGAGACAGCATTGGCCGTAGCATAGGCAGGGGCGACTCACGGCACTCTGACGGTGCGGCCACCGTTCCGGAGGACCGGGCCGCCCAGCCCTGGCTCTGGAAAGCCTCGGCCCGCCACCCTCCGGGACTCAGTCTTCCTGATCGGTGCCAAGTTCGGCGCTGCGCTTGGTGGCGGCCACCACGGTACGCATCAGGGCGCCGCGCACCCCGGCCGTTTCCAGCACTTCCAGTCCGGCGATGGTGGTGCCGCCGGGGCTGGAGACCTCGTCCTTGAGCATGCCGGGGTGAGCGCGGCGCTGCAGCAGTTCGCCGCTGGCGACGAGCACCTTGGCGGCCAGTTCGTTCGCCAGCGGGCGCGGTAGGCCCATGCGCACGCCGCCGTCGGCGAGGCCCTCGGCCAGCACCGCGGCGTACCCCGGTCCCGAGGCGCTCATGCCTGTAAAGGCGTTGAACAGGTTCTCGGGCAGGTCGTACACGTCGCCCACCGCCCCGAACAGTTCGTGCGCGAAGGCGAGGTCGCCGGCCTCCTGCGCCTCGCGCGGCCCGGTGATGGCGGTCTGCGAGCGGCCGATGGTCGCGGCGAGGTTGGGCATCACGCGCACCACACGCCGGGTTCCCAGGCGCCGGACCAGGGTATTCACGCTGACTCCGGCCATCGTGCTCACGTAGCCGGTGTTCTCCTGCGCGAGCCACTCGGTCACCTCGGGAAAGACGCGCGGCTGGAGGCTGACGAGGACCCGCTGCGCCGAGCCGAGGTCGCTGGCCTGGATCATGCGGGTGCCCGTGCGCGCGGCGAGGTCCTGCACGCGCGCCGTGTTCGCGTCGAGCAGCCCGATGTCGCCCGGGGCGATCACGCCGCGCGCCGTGACCCCCTCCAGCAGGGCGAGACCGAGCTTACCGACGCCGACGATGGCCAGTTTCATGCCCGGCAGTATAGGGACGGGGGCGGCGGCGACCGGCGCGGCCTGTCTGCGCCGCCGAGGGTCTCATCCGTACTACACTGCGCCCGATATGCTGGTCTACCGCCTGCCGGGCACGTTCGACACGAGAGAAGAGCACCTCGACCTGTTGTGGGAGGCCGGCGCGACCGGTCTGGAGGAACGCGCCGGGCACATCCGCGCGTATTTCGGGGGCCGCACGGCGCTGCCCCCCGAGATCGCCGACGGCGACTGGACCGAGGAGGCCGAGCAGGACTGGCAGGCCGAGTTCCGCCGGACCCTGCGCCCGGTGCGCGCCGGTCGCCTGACCATCGTGGCGCCGTGGCATGCGGGCGAGGCCGAGGAGGGCACCCGCCCGCTGGTCATTGAGCCGGGCATGGCCTTCGGGACCGGGCACCACGCGACTACCCGCATGGCGACCGAGGCGCTGGGCGAGCTGGACCTCGCGGGCGTGCGGGTACTCGACGTGGGTACCGGCAGCGGCGTGCTGGCGATCGCGGCGGCGCTGCTGGGCGCCGAGTTCGCGCTGGGGGTGGACATCGATCCCATCACCATTCCCATCGCGCGTGAGAACGCCGAGATCAACGGGGTGGCCCCGGCACAGGCCCGCTTCGAGGAAGGCACTCTGGGTCTGGGCGACCTGTCCGAGCTCGAAGACGCCCCCTTCGGCGTCGTGGTCGCCAACCTGTACGCCGAGTTGCACGACCTGTTGGCCGGCGAATACGCCGCGCACCTCGTCCCCGGCGGCCCCCTGGTCCTGACGGGCATCCTGACCGGCAAGCTAGACCTGGTCCGGGCGGCGCTGGACCGCGAGGGCTTTACCGGTGTGACGGTGCGGGAGGACGGCGACTGGGCGCTCGTCACGGCCCGGCGCGGCGAGTAGGGCGGCGCAGTGAGCGTTCACCGCGTGCGCGTGTCCGAGCTGGCGGGGCGGCTGGTGCTGGGGCCGCAGGAGGTCCGGCACCTTCAGGTCATGCGGCTGCGGCCCGGCGACGAGGTGCAGGTCTTCGACGGACGGGGCGGGGAGGCGCTGGCTACCCTGGCCGAGCTGGACGAGGGCCGCGCGGTCCTGACCCTGCACCTGGACGCCGGTACGGAGGGCGCCGCCGACCTGGGCCGGGAGACGCCGCAGCCCGTGACACTGGCGATCGCGCTCCTCAAGGGCGACAAGCTCGCGGACGTGGTGCGCGCCGCGACCGAGCTGGGCGTGGCGCGCATCCAGCTCCTCGTGACCGCGCACGCCGACGCCCGCGAGATCGGCGCGCAGAAGCTCGTGCGCCTGCGCCGCGTTGCCGAGGAGGCCGCCCGCCAGTCGCGCCGCCGCGTGGTGCCGGAGGTGCAGGGGCCGCTGCACCTCGCCCGCTTCACCTGGGAGGGCCGGCTGGTGGTGGCCCATCCCGGCGCCGAGGCGCGGCTGCCCGATCTGCTCGACTGGGCCGCGCCCCTCACGGTCCTGTCCGGTCCCGAGGGCGGGTTCTCAGAGGCCGAGATCGCTGGGCTGCTCGCGCGCGGCGCGGTTCCTGTGACCCTCGGGCCCCGCATCCTGCGCGCCGAGACCGCTCCACTGGCGATGCTGGGGGCGGTCGTGGCGACAGGGGTGTAGCGGGGCGGGGGTGCAGGAGCGTGCGGGCGTCCAGCAACGCGCCCTCACGCTCTGGCCCCTTCACTTCGGCAGGCCCCCCACCGTCGTCAGGTTGATACCCGAGCGCCGCGCCACGCGCAGGAATTCGCGCAGTACGTCGAGCGTCTGCGGGGCGTTATCGTGTAGAAGCACGATGCCGCCGGGCCGCAGGTTGCGCCGCAGCCGGGCGCCGAGAAGCGCGTCGCCGGGATTCTGAAAATCGCCCGGGTCGTCGGTCCAGAAGACGGTGGTCAGGCCCAGAGACTGCGCGGCGGCCAGGGTGGCGGGCGTGTACTCGCCTCCCGGCGGCCGGAAGTAGCGCACCGGCTTGCCAGTCAGCCCCTGCAACACCTCGTTGGCCCAGCGCATCTCGTCGGTGGCCTCGGCGGTGGGCAGGGGCGGCAGACGGACGTGGTGGTAGGTGTGATTGGCGACCTCGTGGCCCTGCGCCGCCATGTCGCGTACGAAATACGGGTAGGCGGCGGCATTGCGCCCGATGACGAAGAAGGTCGCCTTAGCCCCCGCCCGGCGCAGCAGATCGAGCAGCAGCGGCTCGTACATGGGGTGCGGCGCGTCGTCGAAGGTCAGGGCGGCCAGGCCCTCGGTGCCCCGGCGGGCGCGGTACAGGAAGCCGCCCTGCAACCCGCCGCGAATCCGGGCCGTGGTCTGGGCGATCTGGGCGGCGCTTTGCCGGGACGGTGAACCGGGGCCGACCAGGGTGGGGCCCACCTCGCGCACGCGGTCGGGCTCGCGGTAGGCGGGCAGGTTGCCAGGGTTGACCCAGGCGCGGTCGTAGGGGGGCTGTCCCGGCCTCTCCTGGCCCAGCGCCCAGGCGGTCATGGCCCCCAGCCGGGCCTGCGGCACGCTGGCGGTCAGCAGGGGCAGCGGCCCGCCGAAGCCGGCGTAGCTGCCCTTGTCGTACACGCTCAGGTCCACCTCGGCCAGCGTGGGGCGGGCGGCGAACACGCGCGCCGCGACGGTGGCCGCCAGCACGCGCGCCAGGGGCCGCTCGGCAGGCGTGAGGGTGATGACGGCGTGCGCGACCTCGATGAAGCCGTTGCTGAGGTACTCAGTGCGGTAGACCTGCGGCACGGGGGGCGTCAGGGTCAGGGTGGGGATGGCCGGGGCGGGCCGGGTGCCGGGCGCCACCGGCTGTACCTGTCCGGGTGTGCCGGCAGGAGCCGCTGCGGGCAGCGGAAGCTGCGCCAGAGCGGCGCGTGCCCCGGCCACCGGGGAAACGAGGAAAAGGGCGCCACACAGCGTGCCGAGAAGATAGTGACGGGCGGAGCGGGAAGGAGCAGAGTCGCGCAAGAGGGGGGTCCTGTCTGGGGGCGAAGAGTAACCGGGGCCGGGGAGCCCGCCGGAGAGACGGGCTGCCCCGTTCTCAGGGATCGTCGCAAAAAGGTGGAGAGAGAAAAGCGGAAAAGGCGGCGGGACGGCGCGGAGTCGCCCCGGCTTCAGCTGGGGCCGGCCGCCCAACTCAAGGACGCCTGCACCCCGGCCGGGGTCCGGCCCTGGGCCGCGTACAGGCGGCCGGCCGCCCGGAACTGCGCGCGGGCTTCGGCGTCCCGGCCCTGCTTGCGCAGCACGTTGCCCAGCACGCTGGCGGCCAGGGCGTTGGCGGGTTCCTCGCGCAGGGCCCGGCGCAGGAAGCTCTCGCTGCTCGCCAGCCCGGCCGGTGTGGCCTTACCGGTGCCGGTGCCCAGCACGCCGCCGGTCGCCCGCTCGCCCCGGTAGTAGTCGAACTGTGAGCGGACATAGTTCAGGCTCAGGAAGGTTAGGGCGGCGGGTTTGACCAGGCCATTCATAGGGCCCTGGCCGTCGCTGCGGGCGTAGCCAGTGATCAGGCTGTCCGGGGCGAACTTCGCCTCCACGAAGCGGTAGCCGCCCCCCACCCAGGCCAGCAGGCCGCTGTGAGTGGCCGTCGGGTCGGGCTCGCTGGCGTCCACCTCCACGTCGCCCGCGCCCCCTGGCAGCCGCAGCACGCTGGTCACGTGGCCCAGATTGCTTTCCTGGCCGCTCTGGCTCTTCCAGACCATGACCAGGCCGGCGTCCAAACCCGCGCGCTGAAGCAGGCCCGCGATGATGGTGCTCTGCAGGAGGCACTGGCGCTCGCCGGTTCTGGGAATGCTGGCGAACTCGTAGCCGCGTTCCAGGCTGAACTTCGGCACGACCTTCTTGATGAAGGTGTGGGCCCAGGTAGCTGTCTCGCGGGCCAGGCGGTCCTTCTCGGCCCCTCTGGCGGCGCCCAGCGCGGCCCGGCGGGCGTCCAGCCCCGCGAGCAGGGTCTTGCCCCCGGCCAAGGGCACGCCGGCCTTCTGGTAGGCGGCACCGAGCCAGTCGGTGAACTGCCCGCCGAGGCCCGCCAGTTTGTAGGACTCGGCGGCCAGGGCATTGAAATTGGCGCCGCCGTAGCGCAGGTCGGCCGGCGTGGGGGCGCCGACGGCCGTGGCCTGTGCGCCCAGGGTCAGCAGCGCGGGCAGAAGGGCGGACAGGGTGCGTCGGTACATGGCAGGCTCCTGAAGTGCAGCGTGATGAGCGGCGGCGTGGGAACGGCCGCCCCAGGTGAAGAGAAGAAGAGAAACCGGGCCAGTGTCGGCGGGTCAGAGCTTCCAGATCAGGCCCCGGCGGGCCATCCAGGCGAGGCCCAGCCACGCCGCCAGCACGTAGCCCAGGGTGTACACCCAGCCCCCGCCCAGGGCGCCGAAGGCCCCACGGGCCATCGAGAGCAGCGCCGTACCCATCGGCTGCGCCTGCCCAGCCCAGGAGACCGTCCATTCCTGCAGCACCCAGACCTTGAACAAGATGGGCAGTACGTAACCCGCCAGCGCGTTGCGCCCCGGAATGGTAAGCGGCGCGAGCAGCCGCTGGCCCCAGGTCATGCGCCCCGAGTCGGCCAGCAGCCAGAAGGCCAGAATGCCCAGCGTGGCGAGCCCGGCGCTGTACAGCACGTAGGGCGGGGTCCACAGCGCTTTGCTGAAGGGCAGACCGCCCAGCGCTGCCCAGCCGAAGCCGACCACCCCGAGCAGGGTACCCAGTGCCAGCAGCATCCCGGACGCGCGGGCCGAGCGCTGTTGCAGGGGGCGAGCTGCCAGCGCGCCGAGCAGGACCAGCGCCGTGGTCGGCACGACCGAGATCAGGCCGCGCAGGCCCAGGGGCGAGAGCAGCGCGTCGTTGACCGCCTGCACCGGGTTGTGCGTCTCGTCGACGAGGCCCACCCCCGCCCCGTGCGGTGCGTAGGTGAGAAACAGGCCGTAGGCCAGCAGCAGCGCGGCCGCCACCCCTGCCTGCGTGCGTCCCCGCAGCGGCGCGAGCAGCGAGCCCCCCAGCGAGGCGAGCGCGATGAGCTGCAGCACCCCCAGCCCCAGCGAGAAGGCGTGCAGCGTCACGCTGGTCAGGAACGCGCCGACGAGGTACAGCAGCGCGGCGCGGGTCATCAGCCGCCGCAGCCGCGCCGCGCCGGTCACGCCCGCGCGCGTCATGGCGGCGTGCGAGAAGGGCAGGGCCGCCCCCGCGCAGAACAGGAACCACGGAAAGACCAAGTCGGTCAGCGTGAGGCCCCCGAACTCCGCGTGCACGAGCTGAGCCGGGGTCGAGTTGCCCAGCGAGACGTTGTTCACCAGCAGCATGAGCAGGACCGTCAGGCCGCGCCAGGCGTCCAGAGCGGTCAGCCGGGGCGCGCGGGCAGCCTGGGCACCGGCACTGGAAGCAGCGGCCACCACGTCGGGCGGCCGGGCCACGGGCAGGGGAGAACCGGGCACACTGGTCATGGCGTGATGCTCGGGCGCGGCGCTAAGGCCAGCATGAAAATAAATGACCGCTCCGGACAGGTCCCGGAGCCCGGAGGTCAATCCGGGCGCACCTCTTCCGGGTCCCCCGGTCCGGGTCGCTCCGGGACGGTGGCTGCTGCTCCCGGCGGCGGGGTCAGTTCACGCGGCAGCCGCCGCCACAGCAGCAGCAGGGCTACGGCGCCCAGCCCGGCCAGCGCCACCAGGCCCCAGCGTGGCCCCAGCCAGCCGGCGCGGTCGATCAGGCGGCTGGAAATCAGGGCGCCGGGCGGCCCCATCCCGATCAGGACGAAGGAGTACAGGCTCATCACCCGGCCGCGCAGGTGGTCGGGAATCGTGAGCTGCACGGTGCTGTTGGCGCTGACCAGCAGCGAGAGCATTCCGAAGCCGCACACGGCGAACACGGGCGCCGCTAGCGCCGGGCCGGGCGTAAAGGCGAGCGCCACGGTGCTGATGAGCAGGATCACGCCGCCCAGCCGCAGGTTGCGCAGCGGGTTGGGCTTGCTGGCCTGCCACAGCGCGCCCGCGATGGCCCCGACCCCGAAGGCCGCTGAGACCAGGCCGAACTGGGCCTCGCGCGCCGCGAAGACCACGCGGGCGTAGTAGGGAATGATGATGTTGAAATTGATGACCGTCAGGCTCAGGGCCCCGACGAGCAGCATCACGTTGCGGACCGCTGGCGTACCGCGCACGTAACGCACGCCCTCGCGCACGTCGCCCAGCATGCTGCCGCGCGGTCCCCCGTCGCGCTCGGGAAAGGGAAGGGTCGCCAGCACGGTCAGCACGGCGAAAAAGGACGCCACGTTGAGATAGAAGGGCAGGGCCAGCCGCGCGATGTTGTCGGCGTCGCCCCCGGCCAGGGTGCTCACGCCCAGCGCCGCGACCACGCCGAACAGTGCCTGCCCGATGGTGCGGCTCACGTTGAACGACAGGCTGTTCAGCGCCACCGCGTTGGGCACGTCGCTGCGCGGCACGAAGTCCACGACCATACTCTGGCGGGCCGGCATGTCGAAGGCGTTGGCGGTGCCGCTCACGAACGCCAGCACCATCACCAGCGGCAGGCTGACCGTCCCGAGCTGCGTGGTCACGGCCAGCACCACCGCCGAGGCGAGGAGCACGATCTGGGTTGTCATCAGGATGCGGCGCCGGGGCACGCGGTCCACCACCGCGCCGGCGAACAGCGCAAGGAGCAGCGTGGGCATGAACTGCGTCACCGTGACCCAGCCCAGCGCCGCGCTGCTGCCCCCTGAGAGTTCGAGGACGAGGTACTGCTGGGCGGTGGTCTGCATCCACGAGCCGATCAGCGAGAGAAGCTGCGACCCCCAGTACCGCCGGTAGGCGGCGTGGCGCAGCGAGCTGAAGGTCCGCGACCTCCAGTCGCCAAAGTTTCCTGACACGCCGGGCAGCATAGGCCGCCGGCGCGCCATGAGCCGATCCTGAAGATTTCATCAGGGGAAGAGCCGGGTAGAGGCTGGCTCCAGCCGTCCTGCGCGGGTCAGCCGCTCTTACTGACCCGCCCTGCACGTCAGAAAGCCATCATGAGGACTAGGCAAGCGAATGGTGGGTGTGTTACGGTGCGCGAGTCAAGAATGCCTGAACGTTCAATGAACTTCAGTTCAAGCCCAGATCCCCGCCCCTGCGAGTGATGGACTCATGCCTGAATGTTTTCTTCGCCGTTCCCTGAGTGCCCTGCTGTGCGCCGCCCTGTTGTCGGGTGCGGTCGCGGGCGCGCAGACGGCTCCCAACGACCTGCAAGCCTCCCCGGCACGCGAAACCGTCACGGTCCAACCGGGCGACACGGCCTATTCGCTTAGCCGCCGCGCCGGCCTGAACGTGGACGCCTTCCTGGCCCTCAACGGTCTGCCGGGGCCCACCCTGCGGGTGGGTCAGGTCCTGATCCTGCGCGAAACGCCTCCGCACAGCGTGCAGGCGGGAGAGACGCTCTACAGCCTCGCGCGGCGCTACGGCGTGACGGTGCCGGCGCTGATGGCCGCCAACGCTCTGAGCGAAGGCGCCGTCATCGAGATCGGCCAGAGCCTGCGCGTGCCGCTGCCGAACACCGGCAAGTCCGTACAGGCCGCCGCGCCTGTGCCCGCGCCGCAGGTGGCCTCCAATGTCACCGTCACCCTGGCCGCGCCGACTTCTGCTCTGGCCGACGCGCCCGCGCCGCTGACCGCCTCCGCACCCCTAGCGGCCCTGCCCACCTCGGGCGGCTGGCGCGAGACGGCGCTGGCGCTGCTGGGCACGCCCTACGTCTACGGCGGCACCTCGCGCACGGGGCTGGACTGCAGCGGATTCGTGCTTCAGGTCTTCGGACCTTTCGGCGTGCGCCTGCCGCGCCAGAGTGCCGACCAGGCCCGCGCCGGGGTGGCGGTCGAGATGACTGACCTTCAGGCCGGCGACCTCCTGTTCTTCGATACCGAAGGCCGGGGCCGCGTGACCCATGTGGGCATCTATCTCGGTGATGGCACCATGGCCAATGCCAACAGCTACAAGGGCCGGGTCGCTATCGACCAGTTCCAGGCCGACCGCTACTGGGCGCCCCGTTACCTGGGGGCCCGCCGGGTCATGGGCGCGGCCGCTTCGCAGCCCTGAACGCCCAGCCGTTATCTCTCCGGCCTGCTCAGGCCTCGTCGCTCACCGTCTCGGTATCGAGGATGGCGCGGTAGTCCTCCAACGGCGCGCCCTCGCCCAGTTCACGGGCGATCTTCTCGATGGCGAGCCGCACCACTTCGCTCTTGCTGATCAGGCGCTCCGGGCTCGACAGTTCGTAGGCGGTCCGGGTCAGCAGCGCGTCCTGCTCGTCGCTGATGACCACCTGGAGTCGTTTGCGTTCTTTCTTGGGCATAGCCGCTCCTCGCGCGCCGGGGCGACGCTGTTCTATACTTGCAGCCTAGCACGTCATATACGCCGCAGCCTCATGATGCGCCTCTGAGTGTCGTTGCGCCGGATAGGGGAAGCCGGTGAGGCTGATCTCTGCATGAGCTGGCCCGGCCAAAGGCTCAGACCTTCCTCACGCAGCAGCGGCGAGGGACAGAACCGCTAGACACACCGTGAGCAACATGTGTAACATGCGCCGAGACGGCCTGGAGACTTCTCCGGCGGGCCACGTGCCGCCGCTCCACGCGCTGAAAAGGAATCCACTGCCATGCAACTAACCCCACTGCACATCCAGGGAGGCCGCGAACTGAGCGGCGATATCGCTGTCCAGCACAGCAAGAACGCGGCTCTGCCGATTATCGTGGCGAGCCTCCTGAGCAGTGAGCCGGTCACGTTGCACGGTGTGCCCCGTCTGTCGGACGTGTACACCATCCTGGAACTGATGCACCACATTGGGACCCGTCATACCTGGACCGGTCCCAACAGTCTGCTGCTGCATACGCCCGAGATCGTGCACACCGATGCTCCCTACGCCCTGGTCAGCAAGATGCGCGCGAGCTTCATCGTGATGGGGCCCATCCTGGCCCGTGCCGGTGAGGCGACGGTCAGTATGCCTGGGGGCTGCGCCTGGGGCCCCCGCCCGGTGGATCAGCATGTCAAGGCGCTGCGGGCTCTGGGCGCCGAGCTGACCGAGGACGACGGCAATTTTGCCGCGCGGCGAAGCGGCAGCCTGAACGGGCAGTTCTCCTTCGAGCTGCTGACCGTGGGCGGCACGCACAACGCCGTGCTGGCGGCTGTGCTGGGAGACGGCGTGGTCACGCTGGACAACGCCAGCATCGACACCGACGTGGTGGACATGATCGAGTTCCTGAACAGCCTCGGGGCCGATATCCAGGGCGCAGGCACCCATACCCTGACCATCCGGGGCGTGGCGGCGCTACGCGGGGGCGAGTACAAGGTGATTCCCGACCGCATTGAGGCCGGCACCTTCATGATCCTGGCCGCCGCGACCCGCAGCCGCCTGCGCCTGACGAACGTGCGCCCCGACCACCTGACGGCCATCGGCGAGAAGCTGCGCGAGATGGGCGTGGACGTGACCGAAGGGGCCGACACGCTCATTGTGGATGCCCGCGACCGTGAACTGAAGCCGGTAGACGTAATCACCCTGAGCTATCCCGGCTTTCCCACCGACGTGCAGCCGCAGATGAGCGCCCTGCTGGCTACTGTGCCGGGCAGAAGCGTGGTACAGGATCCGGTGTACCCCGACCGCCTGACCCACGTGGCTGAGTTGCAGCGGATGGGCGCGCATATCGAGGTGGACGGTTACACCCAGGTCATCCACGGGGCGCCTCTACACGCCGCCTCCGTCAAGGCCGCCGACCTGCGGGCGGGCGCGGCGCTGTTCATCGCCGGCCTGACGACCGAGGGCGAGACGATCATTGATGGCGTGCAGTACCTCAACCGGGGCTACGAGCGCCTCGCCGAGCGCCTGCGGGGTATTGGGGCCGGGGCCGTGCAGCCTGAGCAGGTCCTGACGCCCGAGCCTGTGGCGCTGCCCCAGCTCGCCGTCGCGACCGACTGAGACTGGCAGGGGGTAACTTCCGAGGAGGTTTTCCCTCCGGCCAGCATAGGGGAGAGGAGAGGCCCATTTCCGGGTCTCTCCTCTCTCGTTAGCAGCTAAGCTGCCCAGCCTTTGCTTCAGAGTTTGACGGTGTCGTTCTTGCCCATCTCGGGCTTGGCGCCGGTGACAGCGCTTTGGGCCATCTTGAAGAAGGAGACGAGCTTACCGCTGCTCTCCCAGAACTCGCCGCCCTGGGCGTGAACCTTGATGAGCTGGATGTTGGGATCTTCCTTGCCGTCGAAGTAGGCCTTGTAGAAATCGCTCCACAACTCGTCGAGCTTGGCCCGGTCCTCAACGAGTTCGGCCGTGCCGCTCACGCTGACATAGTTGTTCTTGTCGGGGTGCGAGAAGCTCACGTTGACCTGCGGGCGATCGCGCATATCGGCCACGGCTTCGCTGTCCTTGGACCCGATGAACCACAGGTCACCGTCAAACTCGACTTCCTGCGTGGTCATTGGGCGCGAGTACAGCTCGCCATTGGCCGTGTGGGTCGTCAGCATGGCAAACTTCACGTCTTTGATGATCTTGCCCATCGTCTTGACGGCTTCTCCGTGCGTCACTTCGCTCATGGCGCGAGCATGACCGGCAAGGCGGCCCGTGATCTGCGGGCGCGGCTACCGTCTGAAGATTGCCGTCAGATTGGCTAAGGGTCAGGTTTGTGCCGCCGGGGCATGGGCCTGCTCAGGCACCTTGCGCACCAGGATCACGCCGAGCATGAAAAACACTGCTGCAATGCCGAAGACCAGCGTGTAGCCCAGGTTGCCGCCGCGCGCGTTGCCCCAGTCGAGGAGGGCTCCCTGCGGCGCACTGCTCATCTGCGGGGCGACGAAGGCCACGTGCCACACACCCATGTCGCGCGCGTAGCTGCGGCGGCTGGGCATGGCGTCGCTGCCCAGCGCCCAGTCCACACTGGTAAACGCCCCGAAGCCCAGACCGAACAGCAGGGCGAGCAGCAGCGCAGTCACGAAGTTCGGCGCCACGAGCAGCAGCAGAGCGGCGCCTGCCATCATGCCGCCCGCCGCATAGATGACCGGTTTGCGCCCGACCCGGTCGCTGATTCGTCCCCCCACCAGCGCCGAGGCGATGCTGCCCACGATGATGCACGCGAGCATGATGCTTGTCGCCTGCCCAGCGTCGCGCTGGCCCAGGACGTCGGCGTTGTAGTACTGCAAGAAGGGCTGCACACTGTACTGCCCCAGCGCGAACAGCACCCGGGTGACGAATACCCACAGAAAGGGCTGGTGGGCGAAGAGCTGGCGCAGCGAGAGCCGGGGAGCGTCCGCCTCGGCGGCCCGGTCCTCCAGCGGCGCCGCCTCGGCGGGTTCGGGCACGCCGCGCAGGGTGACGAGGGCCGGCAGGAGCAGCACGGTCGCCACCAGCGCGAACGAGGCCCAGACCGGTAGATGCAGCGCGCCGATGACGAGGGCCGAAACGGCTCCCAGCAGTTGTCCCACCGCCTGAAGCATCGCCATGACGCCGCTGTAGCGCCCGCGCTGCGCCGCCGGCACAAGCTGGGGAATCAGGGCCGAATAGGGCGCCGTGGCATAGTTGTTGCCGAACTGCACGAGCAGAAAGCCGAGCACGTAGACCCAGAAGCCGCCCAGCCCGCCCAGCAGCGACACCGCCAGCGCCATGACCGCCAGCCCGGCGAGATTCACGCCTACGCCCAGACGCAGGTAGGGCAGCCGCTTGCCGTGGCGGTCGCTGTGTGCCCCGACCAGCGGCGGCAGGATCAGGGCGATGACTGCCCCCAGGGCGGCCAGGGCGCCCAGGTAGGTGCCTTTCTGCGTCTCGCCGACGAAGGTCACCACGTTGGCGGGCATCAGGATCAGGAGCAGGACCAGCCAGTGAAAGGCGCTGCCGAACCAGAAGGCGGAGAGAACCCAGGGGTTGAGCGGCGGCGCGGCAGCGGTGGACATGTACGCGGAGTATAGGCCTGGGCTTCAGGAAGGCTTCATGTCGGCCCCTGTCTGTCCAGAGGCGGCGGTGCCGTTGCGGCTCAGGACGGGTCGAGGGCGTCCCAGTAGGCCTGGAGGTCCGGGGCGAGCGGCACCGACACCGCAACCTGCCCGCCGTCCCACGGAAAGGCGATGCGCGCGGCGTGCAGGGCCTGCCGGGCCAGGCCCAGCCGCACCGTCAGCTCCGGTGTCTGACCGTGTTCCATGAAGTCGAGGAAGGCCTGTGGGTCGCGGCCGTAGATCTTGTCGCCGACCATCGGCAGGCCCAGGTGCGCGAGATGGGCGCGGATCTGGTGCAGCCGCCCCGAACGCGGATACGCCCGGATCAGTGCGTGCCCGGCGCGGCGTTCCACCACCCGGAAATCAGTCACGGCGGCCCGGCCATCCGGCACGACCGCCTGCCGGATGGCGACGCGGTTCGCGCCCCCCAGCCCCAGGTCGCCCAGCGGCGCGTCCAGTGTCCGCGCTTCCCACTCCGGTGTGCCGTGGACGAGCGCGAGATAGGTCTTGCCGACCAGATGGGTCTTGAACAGCGTGAAAAACCGGCGAGCGGCGTCGGCGTCGCGGGTCAGGAGCTGGGTACCGCTCGTCTCGCGGTCGAGGCGGTGGGGCGGCGCGAGGTCCGGCTCGCCCGTCTCGCGCTGCATGAAGGTGAGGATGTCGGGCACGTCCACCCGCGCGCGGACCGGGTGGGTCAACCACAGCGCCGGCTTGTGGATCACGTAGAAGTCGGGGTGTTCGACGACCACGCGCGGCTTCTCGGTCGGGGGCAGCAGGGGCGCGCGCGCCGGGGCCGGGGTGGTCACAGTTCCCACACGCTGCGGTAGCTGCGGCCACGCAGCCGCGCCGAGAGGTCTGCGCCGCGCTCGACGGTCTGCGACAGCCGCGCGGCGAGCCACTCGCCCGGCACGCCCGGCGCGTCCCAGTGGGCCGAGGTGGCGTAGACGAAATGCGGGTTGACCACGCAGCGAAAATCCACCATGAGGCCCAGGGCAAAGGCCCCGTGGCTCAGGTACCCGTGGTCCAGCCCGCCGGAGATCAGGAACGTGACTGGCTGGTCGAACCACGCGCCGTGCAGGCCGCGTCCCTCATCGCTGCTGCCGGTCAGCTCGACGAGCGCCTTGGCCCCCGAGCCCAGCCCCCAGTTGTAGACCGGCGCAGCCAGGAAGATCCCGTCGGCCCCGGCAATCGCCGCGTGATAGCGCGCGGAGGCCGGGTGGCTGTAGCAGCCCGCCGCCCCCTGCACGTTGTCGAAGGGGGGCAGGGGATCGGCGCGCAGGTCGAGGTGCGTGATCTCGTGCCCCAGCGCTCCGAGCTGCGCGGCCGCGAGCTCCGCCAGCCACGCGCTGCGGCTTTCGGGGTCGAGGCTGGTCGAGAGGACCGTGAACTTCATGCCGCGCAGGCTAGAGCATCGGCCGGGCCGCGTCACGGCCGGCTGCCCTACACTGTCGCCCATGCGCCGCCCCGCCCTGATGGCTTTGCTGCTGCTGCCCCTGCTGGGGGGTTGCCGCTACAACCTCGTACCGGTCATTCCCCGCCCGGTCGAGTTCTCGCTGCCGGCGCGGGTGACGAACGCGGCGCTCGTGCGCGACGGTCAGGCGCTCGTGCTGCGGGCGGTCGTCGAGGGCGAGTTCGAACCGGGGTATCTCGGCGTGACGTGGTACGACGACGCCCGTCCCCTGGGCACCGACAGCGTGTATCTCGACGCCTCGGGCCGCGAGGCGACCTTCCGCTTCGACGCCCCCGAACCGGGCGCCTACCGCGCCACCCTGAGCTTCGGCGGCACGCTGCTGCGGCAGGTTGAGCTGTACGAGGTGCAGCCGTGACCGTGACCGCGCCCGTACAGACTGTGCCCTTACAGGAGGGGCCCGGAGAGCCGGGAGCCGTGGAGGGCGTCGTCGAGTGGACGGCCGGCACCCGTGACCGCCTGATCTGGCGCGGCGACAGGCTGGAACCCTACCGCCAGGAGCCCTGGCCTGCACCTGTGAACTACGGCTGCCTGCCCGGCACCCACAACCCGGCCGACGCCGCCGAGGTGGACGCCGTGTGGTTGGGCGAGCCGCTGCCGGCCGGCACCCGCCTGCGCGCCGTGCCGACGGGTCTGTTGTCCCTCGCCGACGGAGACCATAAGGTCGTCTTCGGCCGGGTAGACGGCTCTGGGCCAGACGGGCTGGGGACAGCGGCCCTGCTTGCCTGGTTTCCGCCTGAACGCGGCGCGCGGCTGCTCGGCGCGGCCGAGGCCTGGGCGTGGTTGGCGTCCCTGGAACAGCTGGAGAGTTAGGGCGCAGCAGGCGTCTGGTCCAGGCCCGTTGCCTTCCAGGAGGAGGCGATGGCGGCCGTGCGCCGCAACACCCAGCCCATTGCGTCGCTGCCGGGAAACGACACGGCGCTGTGGTCCTCGCGCGCCGACACGAAGCGCTCGATCCCGGCTGAGGAGCCGTCGGGCCGGATGTTCGGGGTCAGCTCGAACAGGTAGTTGACGAGCAGGCCGCCGCCCGCGCTCAGGCGGGAGGGCAGCCGTTTGCTCTGCACCTCCAGGTCGCGCTCTACGTGGTTCCACACGAGGTCCTTGCCGCGCACCTGTCGCCCGGCGACCCGGAGCAGGTCGCAGGCGTCGGCAGCGCGCGGCGCGCCGGGGCGGTCGAGCCCGGTGGCGGCGAGCTCGGGGCCGTGGTCGAGATTCCAGGCGATGCAGATGCCGTCAAGGTCGATCTGGAGGGCGACCGGCAGCTCGGGATGCGTCTGGGAAAAGTGGTGCAGCCACACCGAGCCCTGCGAGTGCCCGAGCAGCACCAGTCGGGGGGGCTGTACCCCCGCCGCGCGGCTCTCGGGGCTGAACCACGCCGCCTGAACGGCCGTCATGTCACGCAGCAGGGCCGCGTAGCCGCGCTGCTGCCCCGGTGCCTTGCGCGAGGTCCAGGTCAGGGGGGCGCCGCTGGCGTAGCCGGCCACCTCGGTCCGCAGGCCCTGGGCCGTCATGACCTGCGCCACCGCGTCGAGGGTCCCGCGCGCCGAGAGGTAGTCCCAGTTGTCGTAGGGCGCCTGGCAGGGAGGGCCGCAGCGTCCCGACACCGCGACCACGAGCACGTCGGGCACCGGGCCGGTGGTGTCGAGGGCCGGCGCCTGGGTGGTGCGCAGCAGCTCGGGGGCGCAGCCGGCGAGCAGGGGGGCGCCCAGCAGGAAAACCGCGAGAGCAGGGCGGAAAAAGAGCCGGGGACGTGCCATAGATTCGATCAGACCTCGGGAATGTGGGCGGCCGGTCAGGGTTGGCGCCGGAGCCGTCCGCCGGTGCTGGCCGACCGAAAGCGGTTCAGAAGAAGCGGCCCACGTCGCGCACGACCACGAACAGCATCAGCGTCATGACGAACGCGAAGCCCGCGAAGTTCACGGCCTGCTCCTGCGAGAAGGTCAGCGGCCGGCCCCGCAGCGCCCCGAACAGCACGAGCAGGATGCGCCCACCGTCCAGGCCCGGAATCGGCAGGAGGTTGAAGAAGGCCAGCGAGAGGTTGAGCAGCACGCCGACCTGCACGAGGGCCCATGGGCTGGTGGCCGCCGCCTGACTCACGATCTGCGCCGTGCCGATGGGCCCACTGACGTTCTCGTCGGAGGCGAGGTTGAGCGTGAACAGCCGCGCGAACAGGTTCCCGAAGGCGCGCAGCACCTGCGGTACGGCCTGAACTGTGGTGGTCAGGGCCGTGCCCACCGCCGCCGGCACGCTGGTGGGCTGCACGTCCGGCCCGTAACGGATGCCCAGCAGTTGCCGCTGGCCGCCGACCGTGGGCTGCCAGTCGAAGGCCACCGTGCGGGTCTGGCCGCCGCGCTCGACGGTGAAGGTGCGCTGCCCGGCGCGGCCCAGACTGTCGCGCAGGCTTTCCCAGCCGGGGGCCGCCGCGCCGCCGATGGTCACCGTGTCGGGAATGTCCTGCCCGTCGATGGCGGTTACCACGTCGCCGGCCTGCAGGCCCAGCGCCGCTGCCCGTGACCCGGTCTGCACGCTCTCGATCCGCACGCGGTCGGGGGCCGGGACGCCCTGGGCCGTGAAGGTGACGGTCATCAGCGCTATCGCCAGCAGCAGGTTCATGAGCGGCCCGGCGAGCAGCACGGCCACCTTGCCCCAGGCGCCCAGACGGGCGAAGCCGTGGGTCGGGTGGCGGTAGACCGGCTGGCCCTGCGCGTTCTGACCGTCTTCGACCGGGGCCATACCGTCGATCTCGACATACCCGCCGATGGGCAGCAGCGAGAGCCGCCACTCGGTGCCGCGCCAGTCGCGCCTGAACAGCACTGGCCCCATGCCGACGCTGAACGACTTGACCGCCACGCCCTGCCAGCGTGCCAGGGCGTAGTGGGCCAGCTCGTGCAGAAAGGTCGCCAGACCGATGATGAGCACGGTCCACAGCAGCCCCAGAGGTGTAAGGGCCGCCGCGATGCCCTGCACCACGTTCATGTCCGCACCCCGGCCCGGACCAACTCGCGCGAGCGTGTCCGTGCCCAGGCATCGGTTGAGGTCAGGCTGTCCCAGGTCAGGTGGCCGGCCGGCGTGTCGTCAAGGACACGCTCAAGCAGCCGGGGAATGTCCAGAAAGCCGATCTGGCCCGCCAGGAAGGCCTCGACCGCCACCTCGTCGGCGGCGTTCAGGGCCACGGGTGCCAGGCCTCCCATCTCGCCCGCGCGGTAGGCGAGCGCGAGACACGGAAAGCGCACCGGGTCGGGGTCGCGGAACTGCCACTCGCCGCGCAGCGGCCAGCCCAGGTGACCGCCGACCTCACCGCCCCGGCGCGCGCCGCGCACGTCGCCGGGGCGCTGCATCCCGCTCGGGGCCGCGTCGACGGCGTAGGCGATGGGCAGCCGCATATCGGTCGGCCCGAACTGCGCCTTGAGACTGCCGTCGCGGAAGCGCACCGCCGTGTGTACGAGGCTCTGCGGGTGCACAACCACGCCCACCTGCGACAGGGGCAGGCCGTACAGGCTGGCGCACTCCATGACCTCCAGACCCTTGTTCATGAGCGTGGCGCTATCGATGGTGACCTTCGGCCCCATGCTCCATGAGGGGTGCTTGAGGGCCTGCTCGGGCGTCACGCCGCTCAGGTCGGCGGGGCCATCGCGGAAAGGGCCGCCCGAGGCGGTCAGGATCACCTCGGCCACGTCGGCCATGTCCTCGCCGGTCAGGCACTGGTACACGCCGGTATGCTCCGAGTCCACCGGCACCACGCGCCCGCCACCGACCGCAGCTGCCTCCCACATGAGGTGGGCGGCCGTGACCATCGCCTCTTTGGTCGCCAGGGCGACCGCGCGGCCCGCCTCCAGCGCCCGCCGGGTGGGCGACAGCCCGATCAGGCCGCTCATGGCATTGACCACCACGTCGGCGGACTGAGCAGCGGCCTCGTCGGCATCGGCAACCACCCGCGCGCTGGTCCCCAGCAGGTCGCGGGCTTGGCTGTAGACGGAGGCGTCCACGCTGACGACCTCCGGCCGGAACTCCCGGACCTGCGCGGCCAGCCGCTCCAGATTGCGCCCTGCGGCGAGCGTGCCCACCGCCCAGCCGCGTTCGCGCGCCACATCCAGCGTCTGCGTGCCGATGCTTCCCGTGCTGCCCAGAACCGTCAACTTCATCGGCCTACATGGTAAGGGCAAGAGGCAAATGGGAAAAGCGGAGGCTTCGGAAGATAGGGAGACCGGGTAAAGCGGCCCGGTTTACAGAGTTGGCCGCTTCCCACCTCACGGCCCCTGAAGTTCACGGATGCAGAGACCGGCCTCCGGCTAGTCAGGGCAGCAGGGTCAGCTTCTGCGGAGGCAGTTGGAACCTCAGGTCCTGAGCGTATTCCTTGGAAAACGTCAGTCCCGTCACGAAGACCTTGAGGGTGTAGTCCCCCGGTTTCAGAGGAAATCTGGGCTGAAACCGGTTGAGGTCGAAGTTCAGCTTCAATTCCTGATCACAGGTCCCAAGGGGGGGACAGTCGAGGTTGTAGGCGACGGCATGGACAAGCCCGGGCGTGGCCCAGAACACAGCTTTTCCGGAGCTGTCCTCGATGACGGCGTCCAGGGCCGCTTCACCATACTTGCCATTCAGCGTCTGGGCCGTGACGTTGGTCAGTTGCACGGTGACCTGATAGGGAGCGCCGCTTCTTCCCGTTCCGGGGGCCACGAGCGCCGCGTGAACCGGGCTGCCGGATGGGAGTGCCGGCGGGACGGCGGGCACACCCACCACCCGGACCTGATCGGGGCTGAGGACGATCCCCGCAAGTTTCAGCGTCTCCACCACTT
The DNA here is from genome assembly GCF_001424185.1 of Deinococcus sp. Leaf326. Lineage (NCBI taxonomy): Bacteria > Thermotogati > Deinococcota > Deinococci > Deinococcales > Deinococcaceae > Deinococcus > Deinococcus sp. Leaf326. The sequence continues at coordinate 384,210 of NZ_LMOM01000021.1, forward strand.
CTTGTGGGGTCACGCTGCCCACTCCGGCGATGGAGTTCAGGGGTGTTCCAGGCGTCAGAGGGTCACGGCCCGAGCTGAAGACGCGGAAGGGCAACAGGTCCAGGGCCTCGCCATAGGTCAACTGCCGTGGGGTCTCCTGCGGCGATTCGGTGGAGGGCCGGGGCGCCGTATTTCCACAGGCGACCAAGAGGCAGGCGGGCAGTAGCAGGCGTTTCACAAGAAGAGCCTAAAGCGGCGGCCCGCGGCCTGTTGCCGCATTTGTCTGCGCGGCCCGCTCCCCCTCAGTTCACCAGAATGCTGATCTTCAGGAAGAGGTAGGTGGCCGGCACCGCGAACAGCAGGCTGTCGATGCGGTCGAGGAACCCGCCGTGCCCCGGCAGGCTGCTGCCACTGTCCTTGACGCGCAGCGCCCTCTTGATCAGGCTCTCGGAGAGGTCGCCCAGCTGCGAGGCGCTGACCACCAACACCGAATACAGGAAGGCTTCGAGCGGCGACCAGATGTGCGCCAGCGAGGTCATCACGAGCACGATGACGAAACTGAACAGCAGTCCACCCACCGCGCCCTCGACTGTCTTGCCGGGGCTGACCTCGGGGGCCAGCTTACGCCGCCCGAAGTAGTGCCCAGCAAAAAAGCCCCCGATGTCGGCCGCGAAGGTCGCCATCAGCGGCAACGCGAAATACAGCAGCCCGCGCTCGGCGTCCGGGGCGTAGCGCAGCATCAGGAAGTACCCCAGCAGCCAGGGAATGTAGAGCAGCCCGAACACGCTGTAGACCAGCCGTTCGAGCGGCCGCTCACCGGGTCGGATGACCTCCAGTACCAGCAGGGCTCCGACCGCGATGGTCAGCACTGCCTCGCGCCACGAGCCGCCCGCCCAGGGGGCCTGTGGCCACATCGGCAGACTCGCTACGATGATCGCCGCCCCGAACAGCATCACCGAGATGCGCCGCACGTCGATGTCGTTCTTGTCGAGCATCCGCACGTATTCGTACAGGCACATCACCGATACGACGATGAGGGCGGGCAGCATGGCCCACCACCCGATCCATACGACCAGACTCAGCGCCGCGAACCCGACCACCGAGGTCAGGACGCGGCTGCTCAGCGACTCCATGCGGCCTCCGCTGCTCTACGGGCACAGGGGGGCGGCGGGCGCTGGGCCGGGCACCCAGGACCCACCGTCTGCACGCCCTGGGCCGGGCACCAGGGCCTCACCCTAAGATTTCCTGCTCCTTCTTCTGGAAGGTGCTGTCCACCCGCGCCACGTACTCGTCGGTGATCTTCTGCACGTCGGCCTCGCCGCGCTTGATCTCGTCGTCACCGATACCCTCGACCTTCTTGACCTCGTCGAGCGTCTGCTTACGGATGTTGCGGATTGCCACCCGCGCGTCCTCGGAGTAGTTCTTGGCGTTCTTCACGAGGTCCTTGCGGCGCTCCTCGGTCAGCATCGGCAGCGAGATGAAGATGGTGTCGCCCTTATTGTTGGGGTTCAGGCCCAGGTCGCTGTCGCGAATGGCGCGCTCGATGGGCGCCAGCGCGCCGCGGTCCCACGGCGTGATGACCAGCGTGCGGGCGTCGGGGGTGGAGATGCTTGCCACCTGGTCGATCGGCACCGTCGAGCCGTAGTAGTCCACGAGCACCTTTTTCAGGATGCCGGGGTTGGCGCGGCCCGTGCGCAGCACGGAAAGGTTGTTTTCCAGCGACTCGATGGCCTTGCCCATGCGGTCGCGGGCGTCGGCCTGAATGCTTTTCATGTCTGCCATGTGCGGGTCTCCTTGAGGGGAATGTTGCGGAAGTTTAGCGTGCCGTGCGCAGCCCGCAGCTGTAAGGTCATCTGCCCGGAGCTGCGGGCCACGGGAGGCGGCTCAGCTCTGGATGAGCGTGCCGACCCGCTCGCCCCGGAACAGGCGTTCGAGATTGCCTTCCTGGAACAGATCGAACACCACGATCGGCAGGCCACGGTCCATGCACAGGGTCAGGGCGGTAGCGTCCATGACCTCCAGGCGGCGTTCGACGACTTCCCGGTGGGTCAGTTCGCGCAGCAGCTTGGCGTCGGGATTCTTGCGGGGGTCACTGTCGTACACGCCGTCCACCTTGTTCTTGGCCATCAAGACGACATCGGCCCCGAGTTCCAGGGCGCGAAGGGTGCTCGTGGTGTCGGTCGTGAAGAAGGGCGCGCCGTTGCCCCCGCCCAGAATTACTACGCGGCCCTTTTCCAGGTGCCGGATGGCGCGGCGGCGGATGTATGGTTCGGCGACCGCGTGCATCTGGATGGCGGTCATGACGCGGGTGGGGCGCCCGGCCGACTCCATGGCGTCTTGCAGCGCCATCGCATTCATGACGGTGCCCAACATGCCGATGTAGTCGGCGGTCGCCGGGTCCATCCCCTCACCGTTGCGCGCGCCGCGCCACAGGTTGCCGCCCCCGATGACCACGGCGAGTTCCACGTCCGTGCCCTCAAGTGCGGTGACGATTCGGCGGGACAGGGCGCTGGCCTCCTCGGGACTGATGCCGAAGCCGGAGGCTCCCGCCAGAAATTCACCGGACAGCTTGAGAAGAACGCGTTTGAACATGGATACCTCGCTTGGAAAGAGAAAAAAGAAAACCCCCGGCAGCCGCAGGGGCCGCTGGGGTGTGGAACTCCTGGCGGCCCGGAAAACAGGGGCGAATACGCCGCCCCGACTTTCTTACGAGCCGATTTCGAAACGGACGAAACGCTTGATGCTCGCGTCGCCCAGGTACTGCGCCACCGTCATGCTGTTGTCCTTGACGAAGTTCTGCTCGGGCAGCACCTTGTCCTGGTAGAACTTGCCGATCTGACCGCTGACGATCTTCTCGACGATCTGCTGGGGCTTGCCCTCGTTGAGCGCCTTGTTGGTGAGGATCTCGCGCTCCTTCTCGATGTCCTCGCCGTTCACTTCGTTGCGGCTGAGGTACTGAGGGCGCTCGGCGGCCACATGCAGGGCCACGTCCTTGGCGTGCGCTTCGGTGCCGCCTGCCACGTCCACGAGCACGCCGATCTTGCCGTTGCTGTGCACGTAGCCGGCGAGCTGCTCGCCTTCGCCCGCTTCGATAAAGGCCACGCGGTTCAGGACCAGATTTTCGCCGATCTTGCCCGCGGCGGCGGCCACGGTGGTGCCCACGGTATCGCCGTCCAGCGAGAAGTTCTTGAACTCCTCGATGTCGCTGGTGCCGGCCTGGAGGGCCGTCTGGGCCAGCTTCTCGACCAGGGCCTGGAAGTCGCTGTTGCGGGCCACAAAGTCGGTCTCACTGTTCACTTCGACCATGGCGGCCTTGTTGCCGCTCACGACGAAGCGCACGAGGCCTTCACGGGCTTCGCGGTCGCTCTTCTTGGCGGCCTTCACGATGCCGCGTTCGCGCAGCAGGGCAATCGCCTTGTCTTCGTCGTTGCCCGCGTCAGACAGGGCCTTTTTCACGTCCATCATGCCCGCGCCGGTCAGTTCGCGCAGTTTCTTGATCGATTCCATCATGGTGGGTACCTCCAGAAAAGAAATGAGGGTTTGGGGTGGTGAGGCGCTCAGCAAGAAGGGCGCGGCCCGCTTCCCCGCGAGATGGGGGAGACCCGCGCCCTCCAGGTGGCGGGTCTTAGCTGCGGCCCTGCGTGGTGGTGAGGACGGCTTCTTCGCCGTTCTCGGCCTGCTCGGCACCCGCGATCTCGGCGGTGCCGCCTTCGACACGCTCGCCGCTCACGTCTTCGCCGCCGCCGCGCGCCTCGACCAGCAGGTCACCGATGCGGTGCGTGATGAGCTGGATGCTGCGGATAGCGTCGTCGTTGCCGGGCACGATGTAGTCGATGACATCGGGGTCCGAGTCGGTATCGGCCAGGGCGATGACGGGAATTCCGAGCTTGTTGGCTTCCTGCACGGCGATGACTTCCTTGGTGGGGTCCACCACGAAGATCGCGTCGGGCAGGCGGGTCATCTTGCGGATGCCGCCCACGAAACGCAGCAGACGCTCGCGCTCGGTGCCCAGCTCCACACGCTCCGCTTTGGGGCGGTCGTTGATGCGGCCCGACTCGAACATGTCGTCGAGTTCGTTGAGGCGGTCGATGCGGGTGCGCATGGTGCGGAAGTTGGTGAGCATGCCGCCCAGCCAGCGGCTGGTCACGAAGGGCATGCCGGTGCGGCGGGCCTCGAGTTCCACGATTTCCTGCGCCTGCTTCTTGGTGCCAACGAACAGGATGACGCCGCCGCGCTCGGCGAGGTCCTTGATGTAGTCGAAGCTGCGGTCGACCTGCTTGAGGGTCTTCTGCAGGTCGATGATGAAGATGCCGTTGCGCTCGGCGAAGATGAATCGCTTGAACTTGGGGTTCCAACGCTTGGTTTCATGGCCGAAGTGCACGCCGGCTTCGAGCAACTGCTTCATGCTGATGTACGACATTGATACTCCTGGGCGTTGCAGTGGGAAAAGTTTGCCGTCCTCATGCCAGCCCGGCGTCAGGAAGACGCCTTGGGGGCCAGGCCGCGCGCGACGCCCGGACACGCTGCGGCAGGGATCATGGGGGCACCCAAAAAGAGATGTTATCAGGTGAGAGACCTTCTGGAAACCCTCACGTGGTGGGGGCCGCGCGGCGCCGGGCGGCCACTGTGCCCAGGCGTGCAGTAATCTGCGGAGCACACAACCGTGATCCGCCTGCTCAGGCCCGTTCGGGCGCTGCTAGGCCCACGCCTCGTACCCTGTAGGTCGGGCTGGGCTTGCTTTTTATGTCTCCGGCGTGTAGAGTGTTCATTCGTGCGCCGGGAGGAGATACCCCCCGGCTGGAGAGCACCCCTCCTATCAGGGACGGGCGGTTGCCGAGAACATGGATACCTAGGGTTGCCTGAGTGGTTCGACGAGGTTGGTCGCGAAGGGCGTTTGTGGGTCTTGTTCTGGTCACTGGACCACCTGGGGAGCTTTCCCGAAAGGACCACAAATGAACTTTGATCAACTGATCGCGCCCGAACTCGCGGCGCGCCTCGCCGAACGCGGTATCACCGAAGCCAGCCCCATCCAGGCCGAAAGCCTGCCTCATACCTTGCAGGGCCGCGACCTGATCGGCCGCGCCCGCACCGGGACAGGCAAGACGCTGGCCTTCGCCCTGCCCATCATCCAGAACCTGGAGCCCAGCCGTGAGCGTTCGCGTCTGCCGCGCGCCATCGTGGTCGCCCCGACCCGTGAGCTCGCCAAGCAGGTCGCCGAAGAGTTCGCCAAGTCGGGTCTGGACCTGACCACCGTGACCGTCTACGGCGGCGCGAGCTACGCTCCGCAGGAAAATGCCCTGCGCCGCGGCGTGGACGTGGTCGTGGGTACCCCCGGCCGCCTGATTGACCACCTGGAGCGCGGCAACCTCGACCTGAGCGCCGTGCGCTACGCCGTGCTCGACGAGGCCGACGAGATGCTGAGCGTGGGCTTCGCCGACGCCATCGAGACCATCCTCGAGAAGACGCCCGAAAGCCGCCAGACCATGCTGTTCAGCGCGACCCTCAACGGCGACATCAACCGCCTGTCGCGCAAGTACCTGCGTGACCCCCTTAAGGTGGACATGGTCGGCGAAGGCAAGAGCCAGGCAGCCCAGACCGTCGAGCACCTCAAGGTGAAGGTGGGCCGCAGCCGTACCCGCGTGCTTGCCGACCTGCTGACCGTCTACAGCCCCGAGAAGGCCATCGTCTTCACCCGCACCAAGCGCGAAGCCGATGAACTGGCAAACGAACTGATCCACCGCGGCATTGAGAGCGAGGCGCTGCACGGCGACCTGGCCCAGACGCAGCGTGAGCGGGCGCTCGGCGCTTTCCGCAGCGGACGCGTGGGCGTGCTCGTGGCCACCGACGTGGCGGCGCGCGGTCTGGACATCCCCGAGGTCGACCTCGTAGTGCAGTACCACCTGCCCCAGGACCCCGAGAGCTACGTGCACCGTTCGGGCCGTACCGGCCGCGCCGGGCGCACCGGCACCGCGATCATCATGTACGGCGACCGCGACGGCCGCGAAATGTCGGGCCTGGAACGCATCACGGGCGTGCGCTTTATTGAGCGTCCCCTGCCGACCCCCAAGGAAGTCGCCTCGGCGAGCGCCCGTTCGAGCGCCGATCTGGTTCGCCGTGTGGACAGCGGCGCGGCCCAGGGGTTCCAGGAAGAAGCCGAGCGTCTCTTCGGTGAACTGGGTCTCGAAGCCCTGACCCGCGCCCTGGCCAAGATCAGCGGCGTGACCGAGCCGGCCAAGGCTGCCAGCCTGCTGAGCGGCGAAGAAGGCCTGACCACCCTGATCCTGCACGGCGAGCGCCTCAGCGTGCCCCGTACCGTGGCCGTCCTGGCACGCGGCAGCGACCTCGACACCCGCCGTCTGGGCAAGGTGCGCCAGTGGCGCGGCGGCACGGTGGCCGACGTGCCCAGCGAGTACGTCGAGAAGCTGCTCGCGGCCAACCCCCTCGAAGGCGATATCCAGGTGGAAGTCGCGCAGGAACTGCCCGAACTGTTCGAGGCCCCCACCCGTGAGCGCCGTGAAGGCAGCTACAACGGTGGCAACCGCAGTAACCGCGACGAAGGTGGATACCGCGGCGGCGGCAACCGTGGCCAGGGCGGCGGCTACGCCGGACGTGGCGGCAACGACCGCGGCGGCCAGGGTCGCTGGAGCCGTGACGGCGGCGGCCAGAGCCAGAGCCGTTCGCGCGAGGACTTCGCTGACCGCGAGTTCGTGCCCAGCGGCCGCTGAGGCTTCCTTAAAGACCGCGCGGCCTTCTCCCCCAGGGAGAGGGCAGGCCCCTGCCCCCACCGGGCGGGGGTTTTTCGCTGTACCGGCGCGGCGCACGGTTTGTCCAGCCGCAACCCGGTAACATAACCGAATGACGAAAAGCATTACCGATTTTCAGGATGAACGTGGCCGTATTACCAACTGGCCCAGCGACCGCCGCGTAGTGCAGCAGCAGGCCATCTTGCACCACCTGCGCGGCTTGTTCGAGTCGGGCGTGTCGTATGGGCGCCCGGAGGTCGACCGTCTCCTGGCCACGCACACCACCCTCGAAGATCCCTCCATCCTGATTCCCGAACTCGTCGAGGGCGACTACCTCGCCACCGACGGCCAGACCTACTGGCGGGCCGACGGGCGTCCCGGTGTGGCGGCCCCCGACGCGGAGCCGCGTGGCTAAAAGCGTCACGCGCTACGTCTGCACGAGCTGCGGCTACGCGTCGGCCAAGCCGCTGGGGCGTTGCCCGAGCTGCCAGGCGTGGAATTCCTTCGAGGAGGAAGTGCCGACCATCGCCACCGGCAAGGGGCGCGGCGGCCTGGGCGGTTACGGGGGTGTGTCGGGCGGCAAGCTCACGGCCCTTTCGGCCGTCGGGCGGCGTGAGGAACCGCGGACCTCGTCGGGGATCCCCGAACTCGACCGAGTGCTGGGCGGCGGCCTAGTGGCGGGCGGCGTCACCCTCATCGGCGGCGAGCCGGGCATCGGCAAGAGTACGCTGCTGCTGCAGGTCGCCGACCGGGTGGCCCGGTCCGGCAGCGTGCTGTATGTAGCGGGCGAGGAATCGCTCGAGCAGATCCGGCTGCGGGCCGACCGCCTGGGAGTCACGGCGGACGTTCAGCTCACGCGGGACACGCGGGCCGAGCACATCGCCGCCCTGATGGCCGAGCACAAGCCTGCGCTATGCATCGTGGACTCCATCCAGACCGTGACGGTCGAGGGTGAGGGAGCGCCGGGAGGCGTGGCGCAGGTGCGCGACGGAACGTCGATGCTGACCCGCGCCGCCAAGGAGACGGGCACGCCGACGGTGCTGGTGGGGCACGTCACCAAGGACGGGACTGTCGCCGGCCCGAAGGTGATGGAGCACATCGTGGATACGACGGTCTTTCTGGAGACAGTGGGGTCGTTCCGGCTGCTGCGGTCGGTGAAAAACCGATTCGGGCAGGCGGGCGAACTCGGCGTCTTCGAGATGCGCGGCGAAGGCCTGATCGCCGTCGAAAACCCGTCGGCCGCCTTTCTGGCCGAGCGCCCGGTGGGTGTTCCCGGTAGCGTGGTCGCCGCGACCATCGATGGACAGCGGCCCATGCTTCTGGAGGTGCAGGCGCTGGCCTCCAAGACGCCCTACCCCAATGCCCGCCGTGTGGTCGTGGGGTTGGACCCCCGGCGTGTGGACGTGGTGCTGGCCGTGTTGGAGCGCCGCCTGGACCTGACTTTGGGCGGCTTGGACATCTACGTGAACCTCGCGGGCGGCCTGAAGGTGGCCGATCCGGGGCTGGACCTCGCGGTCGCGCTCGCCGTGTACTCGGCGGTAGTGGGCCGCGCGCTGCCCGAGACAGTCGTGACCTTCGGCGAGGTTGGGCTGGCGGGTGAGGTCCGGCAGGCGCAGTCGGCCCTGCGCCGCGCCGAGGAGGCCCGCCGCGCCGGCTACAGCCGCCTGATTGTGCCGCCGGGCCTGGACGGCCAACCGGGGATCCGCAGTGTGGAAGAAGCGGTGGGTGTGGTCTGGCAGGCCGCGGGACAGGCTCGGGCCTAGCCCGGAGCTGGGTCTACAGAAACCAGAGCCGGTCGGGCCGGCAGAAAAGCGTGGCCCGGGCCGATCCGGAGTCCGGGCCTGCATTACCATGACCCCATGACCGCTCCCGCCCACCCCCTCGCCGCCCCCCTGCTGGCCGGTGAGCGGCGGGCGCTGGCGCAGGCTATTACTCTGAGCGAAAGCACGCGTCCCGAGCACGAGACCCAGGCCCAGACGCTGTTGGCAGCCGTGCTGCCCCATGTGGGCCGCTCGCTGCGGCTGGGCTTGACCGGGGTACCGGGTGTGGGCAAGAGCACCTTCATCGAGGCGCTGGGGGTCTGGCTGGCCGACGCGGGGCACCGGGTTGCCGTTCTGGCCGTGGACCCCAGCAGCGCTCGCACGGGCGGCTCCATCATGGGCGACAAAACGCGGATGCCGATGCTGGCTGTGCATCCGAACGCCTTCATCCGCCCCAGCCCCAGCGGGGGCACGCTGGGCGGCGTAGCCCGGCGGACCCGTGAGGCGGTCACGCTGTGCGAGGCGGCCGGCTACGACGTGATTCTCGTCGAGACGGTCGGTGTGGGCCAGAGCGAGACGCAGGTGGCGGCCATGACCGACCTGTTCGTGCTGCTGACTCTGCCGAACGCGGGCGACGAGTTGCAGGGGGTCAAACGCGGCATCATGGAACTCGCGGACCTGTGTGTGGTGAACAAGGCCGACCTCGATCCGCGCGCGGCTATCCGCGCCCAGACGCAGCTGCGCGCTGCCCTGACCCTGCTCACGCCTCACGGGGCCCCCTGGCGACCACGGGCGCTGCGGGCGTCGGCGGTGACGGGCGAGGGGCTGCCGGAGGTGTGGGCCGCGGCCCAGGACTACGCCCGCGAGATGGACCTGCCGGCCCGGCGCCAGGCGCAGGCCGCCGTATGGTTCGACGACCTGCTGCGCGAGGCCGCATGGAAGGTGTTCAGGGCCGGTACGTCGCCCACGCGCCTGGCGGAGTTGCGGGCGGCGGTGCAGGCGGGGACCCTGACGGCGGTGCAGGCGGTCACGGCGCTGCTAGCGACCCCGACATCCGGCGCAGAATGACCTGATGGTCCTCGAAAAAATGCCGGGGATGCGCTAGGCTCCATGCCAGCGGCACCGGCTGGGCGCTGTCCAGGTCTGGCCCGCTGCCCGAATTCAGGACATGGGCCACGCTCGGCAGCACCAGTGAACGCGACGGATGGCTGAACACCCGCGCGCCGGGCGGCGAAGGTTCCTCGGCGCCGAGCCAGTGCCCCGGCAGTTCCCACAGCCCACGCCCGATGGGGCCGGAGCGGCGGCGCAGCCAGACCTGACCCTCTGCGAGCTGAAAGTGCCGCACCTCCCGCAGCGGCGACGCGGCCCCGGCCAGCCGCGCCCGCTCGGCCTGGACGGCGGCGTATTCGGCCTGGAGGCGGCGGAAGGTGCGGGTCTGCCGGAAGGCGGCCAGCGCGGTTTGCACGGCGCCCGGTAGGTGCTCGGGCAGTTGGTCCGTGAAGTAGGCCTGCCGCACGTCGGTCGCGTTCAGGCCCGGCGTGATGGGCGAAGCCTCGGCCGTCCACTCGGGGAACCAGCGCAGGTAGCTGCTGGTGACGTCCTTCTCGAAGCCCACCAGGACGGCGCCGGGCGTATTGACCGCCCTCCGCACCTGCCCGGTCCACAGTTCGGTGTCGAATTCGTCGGGCAGGGCGCGGAAGCGTACGCGGCGCAGGTCGGCCCCCGTTTCGGCAAGCGCCGCACGGATCATCCCCACGCGCTCGGGGGCGCTCCAGGGGTTCTTGACGCTGCGGGCCAAGTTGGCGCTGCCGGGCAGGACCAGCAGTCGCCCGTGCCGGTCCAGGGCGTCCATCATGGTGTTCAGGTGGGCCTGGTGCGGCGGCTGAAAGCGCCCGATGTAGACCGCCAGGGTCATGGGCGCGGCCGGCCCTCTGGCCAGGCGCGGGGGCCACAGGAGCGGCAGCCCGGACCGGCCGGCCGGTACCCCACCCCCCTCACAGCCCGTGCTGCTCGCGCAGTTCGGCGATGAGGGCGTCGCGGCGTTCCTGCAGCGGCCGGCTGAGGCTCACGCGGTAGACGTGCGGGTTGAGCAGGCGCAGCGTGCCCTCGGGTAACTGGGCGAGGTCGGCCTGGGCGCGGGCCTGGAGCGCGCTCAGCGGTTCGGGGGAAGTGAGGCGGCGCCCCGCGTCCATCACGCGTACGCGGGCGTCACTCCAGGTCAGGCCCGCCGGGACGCGGCTGCTGCGCAGAGGGTTGCCGGGGTCGCCGACGCGCTCGCTAGGCTGCGGAGCGGCCTCAGTGTCTATGGACACCACGTCCAGCGCGAGGCGGCCCGAGGCGTCTATGCCCCGCCACACGCGCTTGGGGCCGGGCACGCTGGTCTTGCCGGGGTCGCCGGTCAGTTTCATCTTGTCGGTCCCGTTCAGGGCCACCAGTTTGTAGACGCCGCCCAGCGCGCCGCCTCCGTCACCGCCCCCGGTGGCGAGCTGGGTGCCTACCCCGTAGACGTCGATGCGCCCGCCCTCGCGGATGACCGATTCGATGACCGACTCGGAGAGGTCGTTGCTGGCCGTGATCCTGACCCCGGGAAAGCCCGCCTCGTCCAGCTGCGCCCGCACCCGCGCCGACAGGTAGGCGAGGTCCCCCGAATCCAGGCGTACGCCGCGCAGTTCGTGTCCCGCCTCCCGCAGTTCGCGCGCCACCGTCAAGGCGTTGGGCAGCCCGCTCTCGAGCGTGTCGAAGGTGTCGATCAGCAGCGTGGTGTTGTCCGGGTACATCTGGGCATAGGCGCGGAAGGCCTCGAGCTCGTCCGCGAAACTCTCCACCCAGGCGTGGGCGTGGGTCCCCACGGCCGCCAGCCCGTAGCGCCGCGCCGCCTCGACGTTGCTCGTGCCGGTCGCGCCGCCCACGACCGCCGCGCGGGCGGCCCCGAGCGCGCCGTCGGGGCCCTGCGCACGCCGGGCTCCGAACTCGACGACCGCCCCGCCGTGGGGGCTACGCTGCGCGGCCGTCAGGCAGCGGGCAGCCTTGGTGGCGATCAGGGTCTGGAAGTTCAGGACGTTCAGCAGGGCTGTCTCGACGAGCTGCGCCTCCCACAGCGGCCCCTGCACCGTCAGCAGCGGCTCGTTCGGAAAGACGACGTGGCCCTCAGGAAAGGCCGTTACGCGGCACGAGAAGCGCCAGCTGCGCAACGCCTCCAGAAACTCGGGCCGGAACTGGCCCAGCGTCTCCAGATAGTTCAGGTCGTCCGGCGTGAACCGCAGGCCCTCCAGGTAGTCCAGCGCGACTTCCAGCCCGGCCCACACCGCGTAACCGCCCCGGTAGGGATTGCGGCGGTAGTACAGGTCGAACGTGGCGGGGTGCGTGTGCAGCCCGGCCAGAAAGTACCCCTGCATCATGGTGAGCTGGTAGAGGTCGGTGAACAGCGCCGAGGCGAGGGGGGTGGCGGGGGGCAGGTCGGCCACGCCGGCGGTCAGGGGGTCGGGACGGTTCATGTGGTCACCCTAGAGCAGCGGCGCCGCCACACGCGATTAGAAAAAACTCTTCCGGCCCGGATGTCCTGCACCCGGACCGCCTCAGACCGTGTCGGGCAGGTCCTGACCCCGCGTCTCGACGCCGATGGCCCAGGCACAGGCGGCGGCCACCACGAAACACACGGTAAAGACGGTCAGGGCCACGCCCAGCTGGCCGGTCAGCAGCAGCGCCCCCACGCTGGGCGACACGGCGCTCGCCAGCCGCGCCACACCGCTGACGAAGCCCACGCCAGTCGTGCGCACGGCCGTGGGGAACAGCTCGGGCGTGTAGGCATACAGCGCGCCCCAGGCCCCCAGGAGTGCGAAGGACAGCAGGGCCGAGGTCGCCAGCACGCTCTGCGCTCCTGTGGCGAGCAGGAAGAGGGAGGCCCCCACCGCGCTCAGCAGCAGAAACCCGGCGAGCGTGACCCGGCGCCCTACCCGCTCGACGAGATACGCCGAGAGGGCGTAGCCCGGAAGCTGCGCCAGCGCGAGCAGCAGCGTGGTGCGGTAGACCGCGCCGAGTTCCAGTCCCTGCGCCCGCAGGAAACTGGGCAGCCACGTGAAGATGCCGTAGTAGCCCAGGCTCAGGCCGAACCAGGTCATGGCCAGCAGGGCGGTCCGGCGGCCCAGTGGTCCCCGCAGCAGCGCGCCGGGGCGGGTGCGGGCGGCGGCGTCCGGCACCGCGAGCGGCCAGTCGGGCAGCTCCTGGCCGTTGGCGCGCGCCACCTGCTCGAGCGCCCGCCGGGCCGCCCCCGGTTCACCGCGCAGCAGCAGCGAGCGGGGCGAGTCGGGCAGACCCAGCCGCGCGAGCAGGCCCAGCAGCCCCGGCAGCGCGGCCAGGCCCAGCAGCCAGCGCCAGCTCTGCTCGGGTGGCAGCGTTGTGCTCAGGCTCCAGGCCAGGGCGGCGACGGCGACCGTGCCTACGGCCCAGAAGCTCTCGAGGTACACCAGAAATCGCCCCCGCTGCGCGGTCGGCACGAACTCGGCCATCATCGCGTAGTCCACCGGAAGTGTGCCCCCGATGGCAAAACCGGTGAGCACGCGCGCCAAGACGAGCACCGTCAGGTTCGGCGAAAAGGCCCCCAGCAACCCGAACATCACTCCGAGCGTCACTGTGGTCAGGAACACCCGGCGGCGGCCGATCTGGTCGGCCAGTGCGCCCCAGAACCACGCCCCGACGAGCATCCCCACGAACGTCGCCGTGAGGAGCAGCGTAGCGTCGGCCGAGCCGCGCTCCAGCCCGAAGGACGCGCTGATGCCCGGCAGCGCGAACCCCATGAGCAGCACCTCCATCGCGTCGGCCGCCCAGGTCAGGCCGCAGATCGCCAGCAGCCGCCACTGGAACGGCCCCAGGCCCGCGCGGTTCACCGCGTCGTCAATCGTGAGGGTCGGTGCAGTCATCGCGGCCCAGTGTAGGCGAGGGCCCGGTGCAGACCTACCCGGCCACCACGTCCAGCCGTTCCAGCCCCCGGATCACGAACCCGCCCGTATAGCGCGCGGGGGCCCCGGGGTCGGCCAGCCGCAGGCCCGGCAGCGTGCGGCACAGGGCCCGCAGGCTCAGGGCGAGTTCCAGGCGGGCAAGCGGCGCTCCCAGGCAGTAGTGGATGCCCAGCCCGAAGGTCAGGTGCGGGTTGGGGTCGCGGTCCAGTACGAGCTCGTCGGGGCGCGCGAACTTCTGCTTGTCGCGGTTGCCGCTGGCGTACAGCAGCGAGAGGCGGTCGCCGGGCCGCAGGTCGGCGCCGTGCAGGGTCATCGGCTCCAAGACGATGCGCTCGAAGAGAGGCAGCGGCGTGTCGTAGCGCAGCAGTTCCTCTGCCGCCGTGCGGAACACTGCCAGGCTGTCCGCGCGCCCGGCGGCGGCCACCAGCGTCTCCCAGTGTTCGCGCCGGCGCAGCAGGGCCAGCACGCCCGCCGCCAGTCCGTTCACGCTCGCCTCGTGTCCGGCGTTCAGCAGCAGGATGCAGGCGTCCACGAGTTCCTGTTCGCTCAGGCGGTCGCCGCCGTCCTCGGCCTGCACGAGCGCCGTGATGAGGTCATCGCGCGGTTCGGCGCGGCGCTCGCGGGCCAGTCGCCGGATCAGGGCACTGAAGTCCAGCACGGCCCCCTCGGCCTCGGCCTGGGCCTGCGCGCTGGCACTCGGCTCGTAGAGCCGCACGATGGCCGCCGACCAGGGACGCAGCCCGGCGCGGTCCTCCTCCGGCACGCCCAGCAGTTCCGCGATGACCGTTACGGGCAGCGGCTCGGCGTAGCGAGACACGAGGTCGAAAGGGCCCCCGGTGTCCAGGCCGCGCAGCTGGGCCTCCAGAATCTCCTCGATCCGGGGCATGAGACGCTCAACCCGGCGCGGCGTGAACGCCAGGCTGACCAGCGAGCGCAGCCGCGTGTGCTTGGGCGGCTCGGAGTCAAGGAGGTGGTTGGCGTTGAAGGCGTCGAAATTGGCCTGCCGGGGATCGGGGAGCGGCCAGCCGAGTTCGTCGCGCGAGTAGCGGTGCAGGGCGCTGCGGCCCAGCCTCCTGTCGCGCAGCGCGGCCGAGATGTCGGCGTGCCGGGTCAGGACCACGCGGTTCATGCCCGGATCGCGGAACACCGGCCGTTCGGCGCGCAGCCGCGCCAGCAGGGGGTAGGGGTCCTGTACGAAGGCGGGGTCCATGACCGGCAGCCTGAATTCGGGCAGGCCGGAGGGAAGGGGGGCGGCTGCGCGGTCGGTGGGGGAGGGCACGCGTGCATTATCGCGCGCCGTGTCCGGCGTCCGGGACGCCTTTCCTGGCAGGACTTGGGGCCGGGCCGCTACACTGGCGGGCGATGCTGTGGTTCCGACTCGCCATGATGCTGCTGGGCCTGATCGCCGGCTACGGCGGCGGCGCGGCTCTGGCGGTGTCCGGGTCGCCCGAGACCGCTGCCCTCAACACGGTCAGCCTGATGCTTGCCGGGATGTTCACGGGCCTGCTGCTCGCCCCCCGCGCGGAGAAGTTCGTGCTCGTCCAGACCGGAGGGCTGCGGCGCTGGTACGACCGCCTCTCGCCCAAGACCGTCACCGCCGCGACCTTCGGCCTCATCGTGGCCCTGCTCCTGAGCGTGCTGCTGGGCAACCTGCTGCGCGCGCTGCCCTTCGCCTCCTGGGGCCTGAGCCTGATCGTCACGGTGGTGCTGGCGGCCTTTTTCATCACCTTCGCGGTGCGCAACGCCGATGCCTTCGGGGCGTTGGCCTCGTCGCAGGTGCGGCGCAAGCCCGGCGGCAAACTCCTCGACAGCAGCGTGATCATCGACGGCCGCGTGCTGGAGCTGAGCCGCGCGGGCTTTCTGGAGGGCGAACTCGTGGTGCCCGCCTTTGTGCTGCGCGAATTGCAGACGCTGGCCGACAGTTCCGACCCTCAGAAACGCACGCGCGGCAAACGCGGCCTGAAGGTCCTTGAAGACCTCCGTGAGCAGCGTCCCCTGCACGTCGAGGACTGGGATGACCCCAACCTCGTGGGCGTGGACGACAAGCTCATCCGGCTGGCGCGCGAGACGGGTGCCCGTATCCTGACCAACGACAGCAACCTCATGCGGATTGCCAAGCTGCACGGCGTAGACGCCCTGAGTCTCCATGAGGCGGCCGTAGCCCTCAAGCCGCAGGTTCAGGCAGGCGATACCCTGACCATCACCATCACCAAGAGCGGCCAGCAGTCGGGGCAGGGCGTGGGATACATGGAAGACGGCACGATGGTCGTCGTCGAGGACGGTTTGAAACTACGCAACAAGCCGGTGCGCGTGGTCGTGGTGAACAACATGCAGACCAACGTGGGCCGCATGATCTTCGCGCGGCTGGACAAGGAACAGGTTCCGGCCTGAAGAAGGAGCCCGGACGGGTCTCTCCGTCCG
This sequence comes from Deinococcus sp. Leaf326, assembly GCF_001424185.1. Lineage (NCBI taxonomy): Bacteria > Thermotogati > Deinococcota > Deinococci > Deinococcales > Deinococcaceae > Deinococcus > Deinococcus sp. Leaf326. Next base: position 400,068 of record NZ_LMOM01000021.1, read on the forward strand.
GGCTCCCTGGGGCGCTCTGCGCTCAGTCGTGCAGGCGGTACGCGATTTCTACGTTGCCCTTCAGGGCGCGGGTATAGGCGCAGATGTCCTTGGCGCCGTCCACGAGATGCTGCGCCTGCTCGTTGCTCAGGCCCGGCAGCTTGATGTCCAGTGCGGCGTGCAGGTTGTGGGCCTCACCGTCGAGGCTCAGGCCGGCGGTCGCACTGACCTCCATGTCCCCGAATTCGGGGTAGTTCTCTCTCCGGGCCACGGCTCCCATCGCGCTGGCGAAGCAGGCCGCGAGGGCCGCTGCGAACAGGCCCTCGGGCGTGCTGCCCTCGCCGCCGTCGCCGCCCATCGCTTCCGGCACGGCCAGGCGCACGTTCAGGCCACCCTCGCCCTCGATATGCCCGGCGCGGCCGCCGTGCGCGGAAGAGGTCGTCTCGAACAGGGTCTCGTTCTGGGTCATGGGGTTCAGCGTGGCGGGCCAGTTCCTCGCGGCCCGTCAGCGCGGCTACAGAGTGGGAAGGAAGTTAAGAAGTGGTCTGGGACCGGTCGCTCGGCGCCGCACCCCGGCCCCGGCAGGAGGGTATGCTACGTGCCGACAGACCTCGCGCCGCCCTCCAGACTCCGGCAGCCTGGGCTGCCGATATTCCTCCCGCCTAGCCGTCGAGGCGCTGCACGCTGCTGCCGGCCACGCTCTTGGTCACGAGCAGGCGGCTGGGCAGGCGTTCGGAGAGACTCTCGACGTGCGTGACCACGCCCACCATGCGGCCCTGGGTGCGCAGGTTTTCCAGCGCTCCGGCGACCGCCTCCAGCGCCTGCGGGTCCAGCGTCCCGAAGCCCTCGTCCAGGAACAGCGCGCCCAGAATCTTGTTGCCGGCGAGATAGTCGCTCAGGGCAATTGCGAGCGCCAGGCTGGCGAGGAAGGTCTCGCCGCCCGACAGGGTCCTGACGCCGCGCACCTCGCCCGCGTTCCACAGGTCCTGCACGACGTAGTCGCCGTCGGCGAGGGCCAGCCGGTAGCGCCCGTCGCTGATCTCGTGCAGCAGAATGCCCGCGCGCGTCAGCAGCTGGGCTTCCACCTCCGCGAGCAGGAACTGCTGGAACTCGTTGGCGCGCAGCGAGGTAGTCAGGGTCTGCCAGGTGTCGAAGGTGCGGGCGGCCTCGGCGGCGCGGGCCTCGGTGGCGGCCTTGCGCTCCAGGCGTCCGCGCAGCGCCCGCTCCTGCTCGGCCAGCACGCCGGCGCGCTCGCGGGTGGTATTCACTGCGGCGTCGGTGGCGCTCAGGTCGCGGGTGGCCTGGGTCAGCTCGGCCGGATCGAAAGGCACCGGCCCGATCTGGCGGTCGAGTTCGGCCAGGGCCTCGGTCAGCTGCGCGCGCTGCGCCCCGAAGGTGCGGGCGGCCTCCTCGTGTGCGGCGATGTCGGCTTCGGGCAGCGCGGCGGCGCGGGCCTGCGCGGCGTCCACCCCCAGGACCGCGAGGGCGCCCGTCAGGGCCGTCAGGGCCTCCTGGGCCTCGCGTTCACGGCCCCCAGCACTCGCCTGTGCGGCACGCAGGGTGGCTCCGGCAGCGGCGCCCTCGCCCTGCACGCGGGCCAGTTCCGCCTGTGCGGTCTGCACCCCCCGGCGCAGGGTCTGGACCTCGGTTTGTGCGGCCTGCCGGGCGCGGGCAGGATCAGGGCCCGCAGCGCGCACCAGCCCTGCCAGACCGGCCAGGAGCCGCGCGGCGTCCGTCTGCGGGTCTCCGGTGACGTGGCCCTCCAGTTCGCGCAGGTCGGCCTCGCGCTGCCGGAGCTGCGCGTCCCAGTCGGCCAGGGTCGCCGTGCGCGCCTCGGTCGAGCGGCGCAGGCTGGTCAGCTCCAGCCCGATCTCCTTGTAGCGCAGTCGGCGGCCCTCCAGGGTGGCCTTCAGGGCAGCGGTATGCGCCTCCAGTCCGGACAGGTCGGCCGGCGGCGTGTCGGGCAGGGTGTGGACCGTCTGGGCGCACAGCGGGCACGGCTCGCCCACATGCAGGTGGGTGCGGTAGGCGGCGACCCCGGCCCCGACCTGGGCGGCGCGCAGCTCGGCCTCGGCGCGCTCGGTGTCGGTCTTGGCCGTCTGGCCCTCACGCCTCACCCGCTCCTGTTCCTGCTCCAGCGCCTTCAGTTGCCCCAGTTCGGCGGTCTGGCGGGCGCGGTCGGCTTCCAGGGCGGCCTTCTGGGCCTCGACCTGTACCCGCTCGCCGCGCAGTTTGTCGAGTTTCTGCACGCCCTCGCGCGCCGCGTAGAAGGCGTCCTCGTCCCAGGCGAGCGGTTGCGGGTGGGTGGTCTGCGGGGTGCCGCCGGCACGCCTCAGGCGGGCAGCGTCGGCCTCGGCACCCCGCAGCGCCTCGGCGCGGGCCTCGAGCTCGGGAATGCGGGTCTCCTGCTCCTGCGCGCGGGCCAGAGCAGCCTCGGCCTGCGCCACTGCGCCCGCCGCCACATCGGCGGCTTCCCGGGCCTGGGCCAGCGCGCGGGTCTCGCGCTCGTGGGCGATGCGGGCGCGTTCGGCGTGGTCGAGGAGGGGCAGCACCCCGGCGACCTGCCTGGCCCGCGCGGCGCGTTCGGCCCCTTCGCGCACACTGGCGGCGCGGGCCTCGAGCGTGCTCAGGCGGCGGCGGGTGTCCTCGCGGGTACGCCAGACCTTTTCCGTGTCGCGCAGGCGGCTCACCTGAGTCTGGAGGCGCTCGCGGGCGTCGCTCAGGCTCTCGGCCTCGGCGCTCTGGCGCTCGCGCTCGGCCCGCAGCTCGGCGGCGGCCTCCGGGGTCACGCCCGCGTACTCGGTCGTCAGCACGGTGTTCAGGCTCTGCGTCTCGTGCTTGAGTTCCTTGGCGCGGTCGGCCGCGACCTTCTGCATCGTCTGCACATGGTCCAGGCCGGTCAGCTCGCCCAGCAGGGCCTGGCGGTCCTTGCCCGAGCCGTGCAGCAGCGCCGCGAACTGGCCCTGCGGCAGCATCACGCTGCGGGCGAACGTCTTGAAGTCCAGCCCCACCGCCCTGCGGATGCGCTCGCCGATGCCCTTCACGCCGCCGTCGTTCAGGCCGGTCCAGCGGCCGTCCTCGTCCCTGCGCTCGAAGCGCACGTCGTTCTCGGCGGCCTTGCGGCCCTTGGTGCGCGTGGCGCGGTAGGTCACGCCGGCCACCTCGAAGGTCAGCGACACGCTCAGGCCGCGCTCGCCCTGCGAGATCAGCGCGTCGAGACCCGAGGCCCCCAGCCGGGCCGTCTGGCCGTACAGCGCGAAGGTCATCGCGTCGAGCAGGCTGCTCTTGCCGCTGCCCGTCGGGCCGACGAGCGCGAAGAGGTCGAGGTCGCCGAAGTCCAGCGAGGTCGGCTGCCGGAAGGCCGTGAAGCCCTGCAACTCCAGATGCAGCGGTCTCACGCCACCGCCTCCGGCTCGCCTTCCTGGGCCTGGAGATCGGCCTCGCGGAAGGCGGCGCGCAGGTCCTGGGGCAACTCACCTCGCCGCTCGCGCCAGTAGCGCTCGTACAGTTCCATCAGGCTCAGGCCCTCGCGCTTCTGCTCGGGCAGGGCCAGGTCCTCCTGCGCCGCGTCGAGTTCGACCGCTAGGGTGTTGGGGGCCAGCTTCAGCACGCGGTCCTTCAGGCCCGGCAGCGCGGTTCCGGCGGGCGCCCGCACGACCACCTTGAGCAGCCCGCCGAAGCCCTGGAGACCCGAGAGCCGCGCCTCGACCTGCTCCAGATCCACCCGCAGGGTCCTCAGCTCACGCCCGCTCGCCAGCGGCAGGGCGTGCACGCGCGCCGGGCGCCCAGCCTCTACTTCAATCAGGTTGACCTGCTTCTTCTCGCCGCTCTCGCCGAAATCGAGCTGGATGACGCTGCCGGGGTAGCAGGCCAGAGGCGCCTCGCTGACCGTCTGCGGCTTGTGCACGTGCCCCAGCGCCACGTACTGCGCCCCGGCCGGCAGTTGCAGGCCCGAGAGGGTGTAGCTGTTGGTGAGGTCGAACTGCATCCCCCGGTCGGAGCCGCTGGGCACCGCGCCGTCCATCGTGGCGTGGGCCATGAGCATGTTCACGCTGCCTGCCGAGAAGCCCTCGCCCAGTCGCCGCAGAAAAAAGCCCATGCCCTCGCGGTATTTCTGCCGCCACGTCCCGGTGTCGCCGCCCAGCAGGTCGGCCGCCTTGACCAGCCGCCGCTCGGACAGGTAGGGCAGCGCGCCCACCGTCAGCGTCTCGCCGCTCTTCGTCTCGATCCGGCGCACCATATCCAGCGGGTTGGCGGTCGGCTGGGCCACCACCTGCACGCCCACCCAGCCCAGCAGCCCCGTCACGCTGGCGAGCCGCGCGGCCGAGTCGTGGTTCCCGGCGATGACCACGCCCGGAATACTCGCGTCGCGTAGCCGCAGGAAAAAGTCGAAGACCGCGTGCTCGGCCCCCGCCGACGGGTTGCCCGTGTCGAACAGGTCGCCCGACACGAGCACGGCGTCGGCGCGTTCGGTGCGCGCGAGGGCCGCGATCTCGGTCAGGGCGTCGTGAATCTCGGGAGTGCGGTCGAAACCGCGCAGCATCCGCCCGGCGTGGAAATCGGCGGTGTGAAGTACGCGCATAACGGAAAAATAGCATGTGGGACGGGGGAGAACAGGAAGACTTCTCTGTCTGGAGGCGTGTAGGGTCGACTTTCCCTCCCCCAACCCGCTCCAGAGGAGGGAGAGCTTTTTCGCTGCGCACGGTGGCTTTCGAGGAAGTTGCGCGGTTGGGGTCGGGGAAGCTGGCCCGGCGCCCCGCTGCCCTGTTTTCTCTCTGCCACGCGCTATAGGGCACACGATCTACATCCCTGTTCCCTCCCTCGTGCTTGCCACGTCCATTACGCTCACCACAGAATGTCTTGGCCCGCGCTATGCTGCGCGGCGATGACCGCAGCCTCCCCAACCGAGCCGTTCCGGGTGTCCGGGGGCGTAAACCGAGTGCGCTTCCGGTCCGACAGCGGCTTTACCGTCATGACCGCCCGGATTCGCAACGACGAGGGCGAGGACCCCGACGCCACCGTTATCGGCTTGATGCCGCCGCTGGAGGCGGGCGACAGCTTCAGCGCCGACGTGCTGCTCGAAGAACACCGCGAGTACGGCCACCAGTACCGTGTGCTGAACATGGTCCTGGAGGCCACGCCCGCCGACCTCACCGAGGCCGGGGTTGCCGCCTACCTCGAAGCGCGCGTGGGCGGGGTCGGCAAGGTGCTCGCCGCCCGGCTCGCCAAGGCCTTCGGGGCCGAAGCTTTCGACCTGCTGGAACACGACCCGCAGCGCCTGTTGCAGGTGCCGGGCGTCACCCAGAGCACCCTGCACAAGATGGTGTCGAGCTGGAGCCAGCAGGGGCTCGAGCGGCGGCTGCTCGCGGGACTCCAGGGCCTGGGCCTGAGCATCTCGCAGGCGCAGCGGGCCGTGAAGCATTTCGGCGAGACGGCTCTGGAACGCCTCCAAGCCGACCTCTTCGCCCTCACTGAGGTCGAGGGCATAGGGTTCCTGACTGCCGACAAGCTGTGGCAGGGCGCGGGCGGCGAGCAGGGCGACCCCCGGCGCCTCACGGCCGCCGCCGTGTACGCGCTGCAACAGGCCGCGCAGCAGAGCGGCCACAGCTTCCTGCCGCGCGACCGGGCCGAGCGCGGCGTGGCGCACTACACCCGCGTCTCGCCCGAGCAGGCCCGGCTCGCGGTCGAGACGGCAGTCGAACTCGGCCGCCTCAAGGACGACAGCGTGGGTGACACCAGCCGCATCTATCTGCCGCCCGTACTGCGCGCCGAGAAGAAGCTCGCCACGCTGGTCCGTACCCTGCTCGCCACGCCCCCCGGCGGCGACGAGTGGACGGTGACGGTGGGCGCGGAGGTCGGGCTGTCGGACGAGCAGGCCAGCGTGCTGCACCTCATGGAGGCGCACCGCCTGGTCGTCCTGACCGGCGGTCCCGGCACCGGCAAGAGCACGACCACCCGCGCGGTCGCCGACCTCGCCGAGTCGCTGGGGCTGGAAGTCGGGCTGTGCGCGCCGACCGGCAAGGCGGCGCGGCGGCTGGGCGAGGTGACGGGCCGCACGGCGAGCACGGTGCACCGCCTGCTGGGCTACGGCCCGGCGGGGTTCCGGCACAACCACCTCGAACCCGCGCCCTACGACCTGCTCATCGTGGACGAAGTCTCGATGATGGGCGACGGCCTGATGCTCTCGCTGCTCGCGGCAGTGCCGCCGGGCGCGCGGGTGCTGCTCGTGGGCGACACCGACCAGTTGCCCCCGGTGGACGCCGGGTTGCCGCTGCTGGCGCTGACCCAGGTGGCCCCGACCGTCACGCTGACGCAGGTGTACCGCCAGGCAGCCGAGAACCCCATCATTCGCGCGGCGCACGGTCTGCTGCACGCCCAGGCTCCCGAGTGGGGCGACCCCCGCCTGACCCTCACCGAGACCGAGCCGGACGTGGGGGCCCGCCGCGTGGCCCTGATGGTGCGTGACCTCGGCGGGCCGGCGGCGGTGCAGGTGCTCACGCCCATGCGCAAGGGGCCGCTGGGCATGGACGCCCTGAACGCGCAGCTCCAGAGCCTGTTCAACCCCGGCGAGGGCGGCGTGCGCATCGCCGAGGGCCACGCCCGCCCCGGCGACACGGTCGTGCAGACCAAGAACGACTACACGAACGAGATCTTTAACGGCACGCTGGGCATGGTTCTCAAGGCCGACGGGGGCCGCCTGACGGTGGACTTCGACGGCAACATCGTCGAGCTCGCGGGCGCGGAGCTGTTCAACCTGCAACTCGGCTATGCCCTGACAGTCCACCGCGCGCAGGGGAGCGAGTGGCCGCAGGTGCTCGGTGTGCTGCATGAGGCCCACATGCCGATGCTCTCGCGCAATCTGGTCTACACCGCCCTGACCCGTGCCCGTGACCGCTTCCACGCCGCCGGCTCGGCTTCCGCCTGGGTGCGCGCCGCCGCTCGGCAGCGGGAGGCGCGCAACACGGCACTCCTCGAACGGATTCAGGCGAGATGAGCAGAGGGCGTGGGGCGTGGGGCCAGGCTCCGTCCCCGCCCTAGTACACCAGCCACAGCGTCAACAGGCCAACCATCAGCACCGGGGGCGTCAGGATCAGGCCGGCCTTGAGGTATTCGCCCCAGCCCACCTCCACGTCCCGCCCGCGCAGGATGTGCAGCCACAGCAGCGTGGCGAGCGAGCCGATGGGCGTGAGCTTGGGGCCGATATCCGCGCCGACCAGGGCGGCGTAGCCCAGCAGGTCGCGGCTGGCCGTCTGGATGTGGTCCAGGCCCAGCAGGGCCGTGAGCAGGGCGGGCAGGTTGTTCAGGCCCGCACTCAGGGCGGCGACGCTCAGGCCGGGGGCCAGCACGGCGGCTAGGCGGCCGTGTTCAGCCTGGGCGGCCATCCAGTCGCCGTATAGGCCGGTCACGCCCGCGCCGCGCAGGCCATACACCACCGTATACATGCCCAGGCTGAAGACCACCACGCCCCAGGGCGCGCGGCGCAGCACCGCCCAGGTCTGCACGGCGCGGCTGTGGGCCGCCACCAGCGCGACTCCGGCGGCGCAGGCCCCGACCACCGCCGAGAGCGGTACGCCCAGACGCTCGGCCGTAAAGACCCCGATCAGCAGGGCGGCCAGCGCCACCCACCCCGCCCGGAACACGCCCCACGATCGCACGGCGTCGGCTGGGTTGGGCAGCTCGCCCAAGTCGTAGCGCTTGGGCAGCGTGCGGCCGTAGACCAGCAGCAGCGTGACCAGACACGCGATCACCACCGCCAGGTTCACTGGCAGCATGACCCGCACGTACTCGGCGAAGTTCCAGCCGAAGTGGTCGGCGGCGATGATGTTGGTCAGGTTCGAGATCGGCAGGGGCAGGCTGGCCGCGTCCACCACGAAGCCCACCGCGAGCGCGAAGGCGACCGTGGCGGCGCGGTTGAGCTTGAGGGCCGAGGCCAGTTCCAGCACGATGGGCGTGAGGATGAGCACGCCCCCGTCGTTGGCAAAGATCGCCGCGACCACGGCCGTGAACACGACCAGCAGCGCGAGCAGACGCCGGCCGCTGCCCCCGCCCCAGCGTGCGACGTGCAGCGCGGCCCAGCGGAACAGTCCCGCCGCGTCGAGCAGCAGGCTCAGCGCGATGAGGGCCACCAGGGTCAGCGTGGCGTTCCAGGTGGCGTTCCACAGGGTCGGCAGGTCGCCGACGTGCACTACACCGGTCAAGAGGGCCAACGCCGCACCCGCCAGCGCGAACCACGCCTCGGCGTACCCGCCGGGCCGCCAGATCACCAGGGCCACGGTCACGACCAGTATCAGGACGGCCAGCATCTGAAAAGGGGGGTTATTCCTGGCTGGTGATGAAGGGCAGGTTGCGGTCGTACTGCGAGCGGTCCAGCCCGTAGCCGTACACGAAGGCGTCGGGAATGGTGAAGCCTAGGTACTCGACGGGCACCTCGACCTTGCGGCGGCTGGGCTTGCTGAGCAGCGCGGCGACCTTCAGGCTGGCCGGGCCGCGCCCCTGGAGGTAGTGGATGAGGTAGTTCATGGTGATGCCCGTGTCCACGATGTCGTCGACCAGGATCACGTGGCGGTCGCTGAGCGGAAACTGCAGGTCCTTGACGAGCTTGACCTCACCGCTGCTCTGCTTGGCGTCGCCGTAGCTGCTTGTCTGCATGAAGTCGATGGTGCAGGTCATGCCCAGCGCCCGCACAAGGTCAGTGTGGAACATGAACGCGCCGTTGAGCACGCAGATGAGGTGAGGTTCCTTGCCCGCGTAGTCCTCACGGATACGGGCTGCGAGTTCGTTGGTGCGGGCGCGCAGTTGGTCGGGCGAAATCTGGACGGGGCCGTTGCCGGGAGCGAGGCTCATATCTTCGCAGGCTAACATGCCCCTCCCCCGGCGTGGGTGCCAGGAGTCCCGGCCCTATACTCGGGCGCATGACCGCTGTGCGCGACGTGGATTTCAGCAGGGTGCCGGGGGTACTGGGGCGCATCGTGGCCGGACGGGTGCAGGACTACCGGGACGCCGACCCCGGCCTGGGGGCGCCCCGCGTGGGCGAGCGGCGGTTCGAGACAGCGCTGCGCGGTTCGGGAGACGGCCGCCTCGCCCTGATCGCCGAGGTCAAGCGGGCCAGCCCCAGTGAGGGCGCCATCGCGCCGCTGGACCCCGCCACCGCCGCGCGCGAGTATGCCCAGGGCGGCGCCTCGGCCATCAGCTGCCTCACCGAGCCGCGCTACTTCGACGGCCATCTGGACGCGCTGCGTGAGGTGATCGGAGCCGTGACCCTGCCGGTACTGCGTAAGGATTTCGTTGTCCACCCGGCGATGCTGCGCGAGGCGGCCGAGTACGGAGCTGCGGCCACCCTCCTGATGGTCAGCGTGCTGGGCGAGGCTGTGGGCGAGTACCTGGGCTATGCACACCACCTGGGCCTCGACGCCCTCGTGGAGGTCCACGACGAACGTGAGCTGGACATCGCCCTGGTCAGCGGCGCGCGCATTCTGGGCGTGAACAACCGCGACCTGACCACCCTGAACATCGATCTCGCGGTCAGCCCCCGCCTGATCCGCCGGGCACGCGATGCGGGCTACGGGGGCGTGCTCGTGGCCGAGAGCGGCTACCGCGCGTCCGCCGACCTTATCCCGGTGCGCGGTCTGGCCGACGCGGTTCTGGTCGGCAGCAGTCTGGCGCGCAGCGGCGACCTCGCCCGCGCGACCCGCGAGCTGCTGGCGCCTTGACCTCCGGGCGTTCGCCGGCCACGTTGACCTTTCTCGGCACGGCCGACAGCAAGGGCGTGCCGCGCTTCTGGTGCGCCTGCCCGGTCTGCACTGAGGCGCGAGGTACGGGCGCCAACCGCCGGACCCGCACGGCGCTGCTGCTGCGCAGTGGCAGCCACACGGCGCTTCTCGATGCGGGGGCCGATCTGCACGCGCAGTTCGCGCGACTGGGCAAGGCAGTGGTGCCCGACCTCGCGGTGTTCTCGCACGCGCACAACGACCACATTCTGGGGCTGGGGGACCTGCTCGACTACCGCAGCTACGAACTGGGCACGCTGCCCATGTACGCGCCGCCCGCCGTGGCCGAGCAGATCGCTGGGCGCTTCGCCTACGCCTTCCGTGCCGAGGCTCCGGTCCAGCCGCTGCCCCCAGAAGGTCTGGACCTCGGGGATCTGCGTCTCCGGGTGTTCGGGGTTCCACACGGCGCCAACGGCCGCAGCCACGCTTTTGCCCTGTCGCGGCCCGGCTGGCGCGGCGTGGTCATGACCGACTCCATCGACGTGCCGGAGGACGTGGGTGCACAGGAGCTGACCGACCTTGACCTGTTGGTCCTGGGGACCTCCTTCGTGGACGAGTCGGGCGCCGAACATGCGGGCCGCAGTGTGTACGACGTGCGCGAGGCCCTGGCGCTGCCCTGGGCACGCACGGCGAGGCGGGTTGTCCTGACCCACCTGTCGCACGATGTGGACGTACGCCGGGTCCCGCTGCCGGTGGACTGGAGGTTCGCCCATGACGGCCTGAGCGTGGAGCTGGATTGAGAAAGCAGCCTCAACTCGTTGCCGACCTGAAATCATCGGTGGGTGCGTCGTCTGGGCGGCCAGGGTCCAGCGAGATCCGCGCAGGACACCCCCGGAGCAGGCCAAAGAAAACCGCCCCCGAAGGAGCGGCCTGGATGGTCGGGAAGAGACTCAGCCCTTCACGGCTCCGGCGGTCAGGCCCGAGACGATGTTGCGCTGGAAGATGAGCACGAGGGCGATGAGGGGAATAGTCACCACGATGCTCGCGGCCATGATCGGGCCCCAGGGCTGGTCGTACTGCGACGCGCCCGAGTAGTTGGCGATCACGACCGGCACCGTGCGGTTGGAGCTCGTGAAGGTCAGGGCGAACAGGTATTCGTTCCAGGCGTTGATGAAGGCCAGCAGGCCGGTCGTCACCAGAGCGGGCATCATCACGGGGAACAGCACCTGGAACAGCGTCTGGAGCGGAGAAGCGCCGTCTACCAGCGCGGCTTCTTCCAGTTCGCCGGGAATGTCGCGCACGAAGCTGGTCAACACCCATACCGTGAAGGGAATAGTGAAGATCAGGTACGAGAGGATCAGGCCCAGCGGGTTGTTGAACAGCTCGAAGGTGCGGATCAGGGTGAACAGGCCGCCCAGCACGGCGATCTGCGGAAACACGCTGACCGCCAGGATGATGTACATGATGACCTGCTTGCCCTTGAAGCGGAAGCGTCCCAGCGCGTAGGCCGCGAACGACCCGAACAGTAGGCTGACGAGCACGCTGCCGACCGCCACGATCAGGCTGAACAGCAGCCCGCGCTGAAAGCTGGCGTTGGCAAAGACCTGCGCGTAGTTTGCCAGCGTTGAGGGCGCCTGAATGAACTGTAGGGGCGGCAGGAACAGGTCGCCCGACCCCCGGAAACTCGTCAGGACGGCCCACAGGAAGGGAAAGAGCAGGTAGAAGGCGATGACGACCACCAGCAGATAGAACAGCGTGCGCTGGAGGTAGTACAGCCCCGGATTGGTGCGTTTCATGTCCATGGTGGCAGTCTCCTTAGTCGAACTTCACGCGGAAGGCGGTGACGTACACCACGACGATGACCATGATGATCAGGAAGATCGCCACCGACACAGCGCTGCCCAGCCCCAGCAGCGAGTTGTCGATGAGCTGCAACCTCGCGTAGCCGGTCATGGAGGTGCTCGCGGCGTTGTTGGCGCCCAGCATCACGTACATGATGTCGAACACGCGCAGGGCGTCGAGGCTGCGGAAGACCAGCGCCACGAGCAGGGCCGGGCGCAGCAGCGGCAATGTCATGCTCCAGAACTGCCGGGCCTTGCTCGCGCCGTCCATGTCGGCGGCCTCGTACATATCGCTCGGCAGGCTCTGGAGCCCCGCCAGGATCAGCAGGGCCATGAACGAGGTGGTCTTCCAGACGTCCACGGCGACCATGGCCCACACGGCCGTGTCGGGGCTGGCGAGGAGCGCCTGGCCGCTCAACACGCCGCGTCCGATCAGGCCGAAGGAGTCGTTGTACATATAGGCCCACATCTGCGCCGAGACGACCGTGGGAATGGCCCAGGGCACCAGCATGGCGGTCCGCAGGAACGCCCGGCCCCGGAAAGCGCTGTTGACCACGAGCGCGATGATCATGCCCAGAATCGTTTCCAGCGTGACCGAGACGACCGTGAACAGCATGGTGTTCTTTACCGACTGCCACCAGCGCGGGTCCTGCAAGAAGCCCAGGCCGATGCCGTCCTCGTTGGTGAACCAGAAGTTACCGGCGCCGATGAAGGTCGCCTGATCCGGGGTGGTCAGGTTGGCTTCATGAAACGAGAAGAAGATGGTGCGGTAGAGCGGGTATCCGGCCACGAGCGCGATGACGATCAACGTGGGCATCAGCAGCCACATGGCTTGCCGGGCGCGGGCGGCCTCGATACCGCGGGTCTTGACCGGTCGCGCGGCCGGTGCGGGTGCGGGAGTGTTGACAGTCATGGGCACTCTCTCCTTGTCGTCTGGGCGGGCAGGGACGAAGCGGCGCGGCCGGGCTGGCGTCTGGATGGGGGGCTGTACCTAGGGTACGCGCCGCTCAGGACCGCTTTAAATGAAACAGGAGGAACACCCGGCGCGGGGCGTTCCTCCTGTGGCGTTCTTCCGCAACCGCGTGCGGAAAAACATTTACCAGCCGCGGCCCTTGATGCGCGCGAGGTCGGTCGAGAGTTTGGCGACGGCCGCCTGGCCCTTGGTCTTGCCGGTCAGCACTTCGCTCACGGCGCCGCTGAAGGCCTGCGAGACCTGGTTGTATTTCTCCTTGGTCGGGCCGGAAGGACGGGCCACCGCGCTGGTGAACACGCCGTACAGGCTGCCGAAGAAGGGGTTGGCCTTCAGGACTGCCGCGTCCTTGTACAGGGCGGGCAGGGTGGGGTTGTAGCTGCCCTCGATGGCGCGGATCTTCTGCTCGGCCGGGCTCGTCAGGTAGCGCACGAGGTCAATGGCGGCGGCCTGGTTCTTGCTGTACATGCTCACGCCGAGGTTCCATCCGCCGAGTGTGGCGGCGGGCTTGCCACCGGGGCCAGCGGGCAGGGGCGCGGCGCCGATCTTGCCCTTGACCTTGCTGTCGTCACTCTGGCCGTTGGCCCAGGCGTAGGGCCAGTTGCGCATGAACATTGCGTTACCCGACTGGAAGATGCCGCGGGCCGCTTCCTCGTCGTACGTGGTGACGCCCTGCGGGCTGACGTTGCGCACCCAGCTCGCCGCCGCGTCCAGCGCCGCCGCCGCCTTGGCATTGTTGATGGTCACCTTGCCGGTACTGTCGACGATGGTTCCGCCGCCGAAGGACGAAACCCATTCCAGCGCGTCACAGGTCAGGCCTTCGTAGTTCTTGCCCTGCCACACGTAGCCGGCGAAGGTCTTGTTGGTCTTCTGCTCGCCGTCCTGCACCTTCTTCGCCATGGTGGCGAGTTCGGCCCAGGTCTTGGGGGGCGCGCTGTAGCCGTATTTCTTGAGCAGGTCGGTGCGGTAGAACAGCAGGCCGGCGTCGGTGAACCAGGGCAGCGATACCAGTTTGCCGTTCACGGTGTTGGCGTCCAGGATGCCCTTGAAAAAGCCGTTCTGTTCGCTGGCCGGCACCTTGCTCTTGAGGTCCACGAAGTGCTGGCCGAGCAGACCGGGCCACACGATGTCGAGCTGGTACACGTCGATATCGCTGCTGCGCGCGGCGAGCTGCTGCTGGTACAGGCCCAGGCGGTCGTTCGTGAGGTTGGGGCTCTCGAAGATCTTGACGTCGTTGCCCGTCTTCTTGGCCCAGCGCGCGGCGCCGTCCTTGCACAGCTGAAGTTCCTGGCCTACGGTTCCGCAGGCGAGCGTCACGGTGACGGCGCTGCCCTGACCGGCGGCAGCGAGAGCAGTGGTGAGACCGAGGATAGTCACAACTTTCTTCATAGGTCCTCCAGATGGACGGCCCAGGCACCGTTGCCAGGACTGCTCGCTTGCGGAAGCGGTTCCATCTTCAAGTTTCTTAAAGCTTGGACTAAGGCTACTGCGCTGACACAAATCTGTCAATCTCGGGCATCTGCCAGGTTAATGCGGAGAATCCGGGCGCTGATACGGCGCTTTTCCAGTTGCCCGAGTACACGAACAGACCAGCGTCACAACCCCGTCTGTGAGCTCTCCCGGTGCTCGGGCCTGGTCAGGCGCGGCGAACGGATAGCGGTTATTTGGAGATGGAGACCCGGCCCTTCAGGCGCCCTCCTCGGCATCTATGGTCTGGTCGGGCTGCGAGGTCGCGCCGCTGGCGGGCAGGCCGGCCTGCATACCGCCGTAGGTGCTGGGGTTGGCGTCGCCTGCGCGGGAGACGGGGCGCAGCGGCTCGGTGCCTTGCCGGGCGACCTGTTCGGCGGTCGAGGTGTCTGCGCCTGCCTCGGCATTGGCGTCACTAACTCCGGTGTACTGGCCTTCGGTGGCCGGGTCGCCGGCATTCTTGGGCGTGCCGGTGTTCCACTGCGCCGGGTCCATGATCGGGGCCTCGGAAACGTGGCTGCGGGCCTGACCTTCCGGCTGGGCATCGACGGGTCTGTCGGTGTTCATTAAGCGTGACCTCCCTGCCCCGGTTCCGGTGGGGCGCGGCGAGCAGACGGCTCAGCGGCGCTGGTTCTGGGGCTGAGCGCCGTCCATCTCACCGGTCACGTCCTTGGGCAGTTCCTGCACGTTCCGGCTTTTCTGGGCCATACCGGTATCCTGCACCCCCTTGACGTCACTCAGGTCGTTGGTGTCCTTCTGGCCGCCCTCGGGCTTGTCTCCGGGTACATGTCGCTCGTCGTCGTTCATGCCTGTTCCTCCCTGGTCTGAGTTGTCGAAGTGCCGACAGCGTAGTTCCGGCGGAGTGTTCACCGGGTCTGTTCGTCTTTAGGCAGGGTTCACGGGTGAGGTCAGGACTTCAGCGAGAGGCAGCAATCCTTCTTTTGTTGTTCCCAAAGTGGTTACATACTTTGGAGACCGTGACTGAACGGGTAACGGGTGCCAGAGGGCCGAATCGGCTTATCATGCCCTTATTCCCGCAAGGGCAAGGAGGATGCAAGATGGCGGACCAGGCGATGAACCTTTTTGGCACGCGCGACACACTCAAGGTGGACAGCGGCCAGACTCTCTACTTCTACAACCTCAACAAGCTTCAGGGCTTCGATATCTCGCGCCTGCCGGTGAGCATCAAGGTGCTGCTCGAGAGCGTGCTGCGCGAGGCCAACGACTACGACGTGCGCCGTGAGGACGTCGAGACGGTCGCCAAGTGGAGCGCCGAGAACCCCGAAGTCGAGATTCCCTTCAAGCCCGCGCGCGTGATCCTGCAGGACTTCACGGGCGTGCCGGCGGTCGTGGACCTCGCGGCCATGCGCACGGCGATGGTGGAGCTCGGCGGCGACCCCAGCAAGATCAACCCGCTGATTCCGGTGGACCTCGTCATCGACCACTCGGTGCAGGTCGACGAGTTCGGTACCGACTTCGCGCTCGCCAACAACATGGCGCTGGAATTCGAGCGCAACCGCGAACGCTACGAGTTCCTGCGCTGGGGCCAGCAGGCCTTCGACAACTTCGGCGTGGTGCCGCCCGCTTCGGGCATCGTGCACCAGGTCAACCTGGAATATCTCGCCAAGGGCGTGCAGAGCCGTCCCGAAGGCGAAGGCGTCGTCGTGTACCCCGACAGCCTCGTGGGCACCGACTCGCACACCACCATGATCAACGGCCTGGGCATCGTGGGCTGGGGCGTGGGCGGTATTGAGGCCGAAGCCGTGATGCTGGGCCAGCCCATCTACATGCTCATGCCTGAAGTCATCGGCTTCAAGATCACGGGCGCGATGCCCGGCGGCGCGACCGCGACCGACCTCGCCCTGCGCGTGACCGAGATGCTGCGCCAGAAGGGCGTGGTGGGCAAGTTCGTCGAGTTCTACGGCGCGGGCCTGAGCAACATGACCCTGCCCGACCGCGCGACGATCGCCAACATGGCCCCCGAATACGGCGCCACGATGGGCTTTTTCCCGGTGGACGAGGAAGCGCTGCGTTACCTGCGCCGCACCGGCCGCCTGGAAGACGAGATCGAGTTGGTCGAGGCCTACTACAAGGCCCAGGGCATGTTCCGCACCGACGAGACGCCCGACCCGGAGTTCACCGACACCATCGAACTCGATCTCGGGACCATCGTGCCGAGCCTCGCCGGCCCCAAGCGCCCGCAGGACCGCGTGAACCTCGACGCCATGCACACGGTGTTCGCCGAAGCGCTGACTGCGCCCGTCAAGCAGCGCGGCTTCGAGCTGGGTGAGGACGCGCTGGCCGCCCAGGGCACCATCGGCGGCACGGATATTCAGATCGGCCACGGCGCCGTGACGCTCGCCTCCATCACGTCCTGCACGAACACCTCGAACCCCAGCGTGCTGATCGCCGCCGGCTTGGTCGCCAAGAAGGCCGTCGAGAAGGGCCTCAAGAGCAAGCCCTGGGTCAAGACCAGCCTCGCGCCCGGCTCGCGCGTCGTGACCGAGTACCTCGAAGCGGCGGGCCTGCAGAGCTACCTCGACCAGATCGGCTTCAACACGGTCGGTTACGGCTGCATGACCTGTATCG
Source organism: Deinococcus sp. Leaf326 (assembly GCF_001424185.1). Lineage (NCBI taxonomy): Bacteria > Thermotogati > Deinococcota > Deinococci > Deinococcales > Deinococcaceae > Deinococcus > Deinococcus sp. Leaf326. The sequence continues at coordinate 416,621 of NZ_LMOM01000021.1, forward strand.
GCAACTCCGGCCCGCTGCCCGAGCCCGTCGTGCAGGCTATTCAGGAAGGCGACCTTGTGGTGGCGTCGGTGCTCTCGGGCAACCGCAACTTCGAGGGTCGCGTGAACCCGCACATCAAGGCCAACTACCTCGCCTCGCCGCCTCTGGTGGTCGCCTACGCCCTGGCCGGGACGGTCGTGAACGACATCGCCCACGACCCCATTGGCACGGACCAGGACGGCCAGCCGGTGTACCTCGCCGACATCTGGCCCAGCAGCGCCGAGATCCAGACGGTCATGGACGGCGCTATCAACGCCGACATGTTCAAGCGGGTCTACGACGGCATTGAGCAGAGCAACCAGGACTGGAACGCCATCCCGGTGGCTGAGGGCGCGCTGTACGACTGGAAGGAAGACAGCACCTACATCCAGAACCCGCCCTTCTTCGAGAACCTCGCGGGTGGTCCCAGCGAGATCGTGGACATCAAGGGTGCGCGCGCGCTGGTCAAGGTGTCCGACTCGGTCACGACCGACCACATCAGCCCCGCCGGTTCCTTCAAGTCCGACACGCCCGCCGGCCGCTTCCTGGTCGAGCGCGGCATCGCGCCCAAGGACTTCAACTCCTACGGCTCGCGCCGCGGCAACGACCGCATCATGACGCGCGGCACGTTCGCCAACATCCGCCTGAAGAACCAGCTCGCCCCCGGTACCGAAGGCGGCTTTACCACCAACTTCCTGAACGGCGAAGTGACGAGCATCTACGACGCCTCGGTCGCCTACAAGGAAGCGGGCATTCCGCTCGTCGTGTTCGCGGGCAAGGACTACGGCATGGGTTCGAGCCGTGACTGGGCCGCCAAGGGCACCTTCCTGCTGGGCGCGCGCGCGGTCGTGGCCGAGAGCTTCGAGCGCATCCACCGCTCGAACCTCGTGGGCATGGGCGTGCTGCCCCTTCAGTACAAGAACGGTGACACGGCCGAGAGCCTGGGCATCAACGGCGACGAGACCTTCGACTTCATCCTGCCGGCCGACCTCGAGCCCCGTCAGGACGTGACGGTGCGCGTGACTGGCAAGGACGGCCAGAGCCGCGACATCGTGGTGCAGTGCCGCATCGACACGCCGGTCGAAATCGACTACTACAAGAACGGCGGCATCCTCCAGACCGTTCTGCGCGGCATCCTTGCCAAGAGCAAGGGCGAAGTAAAGGCCTGACCCCCTGATTCGTTCAACCGGCCCCTGCCCAGGTTCGGGTGGGGGACGGTTTTTGTGTGACAAGGTGGGGCATGGCCAGAGAAGCCCGCTTTGCCCACTGGACTAGCCTGAACTGGCGTGGGCGGCGTGGCCAAAGGGTCACGCCGCCCGCCGCCTAGAAATTATCCGGCCGGGTTGGCCTTCGGCGCCGGGCTCTGCAGGTGATGGACGAGCAGGAAGAACAAGAAGGCCCCGTCGAGCAGCAGCAGAGAGAAGAGGCCCTCGCTGGGCTGGCTGTACTGGGCATAGGCCCCCAGCAGGAAAATTAACATCAGGTTGAGCAGCAACATCGGCCGGCGCTCTGCAAAACGGAAATACCCATAGACACCGCCGCCGATACTGAACAGCACGGGAAGCACGAACGCTGCGAACATATCCTGACCCATGCCTTTAGTTTTACTTAAGTTTCATTTCAGAAACGTTACGGAACGGTGAGTTGGCTAGGGGTCCCCCAACAGGAACCGGGACGGGCTCTAGCTGTACTTCGGGGAATATTCAGGGAGAGGGTCTTGGTCAGCATCTGCGATGCTGACCTTCTTGTTAAAGCCTTTCCAACACCCGCAGTGGAGCCGACACTTCCCGACTTGGTTTTCTCCGTTCCTCACGTGTTTTCGCCACCAAGCCCAGCAGCGCTGGGCCCCGGTGTACGTGCAAGGTCTCGACTTGGTTTTCTCCGTTCCTCACGTGTTTTCGCCACCAAGCCCAGCAGCGCTGGGCCCCGGTGTACGTGCAAGGTCTGTGTAGCCCTGCCCAACGGAAAAGCATGCGACCTCTGGCTGACCAGGTCGCCCCAGGGAAGCAAGATCACCTCCAACACTTCATCACGGACAGCCCTTGGACCACGGAAGGACTGGAACGAATTCTTGCCGACCGCGCGGGACACCTCCTCGGTGGCAAAGATGCCGTGCTGATCGTCGACGACACTTGCCTTACGAAATTCGGCTCTCGGTCTGTCGGGGTTGGGCGACAATACTCCGGGCAGGCAGGGAAAATCACCAACTGTCAGTGCCTGGTTTCAGTGACCCTCGCCCGGAACGAGATTCCTATCCCCTTGCGCTTGAGGCTCTTTCTCCCCTCGGAGTGGTCGTGCAAGGTCTGTGTAGCCCTGCCCAACGGAAAAGCATGCGACCTCTGGCTGACCAGGTCGCCCCAGGGAAGCAAGATCACCTCCAACACTTCATCACRGACAGCCCTTGGACCACGGAAGGACTGGAACGAATTMTTGCCGACCGCGCGGGACACCTCCTCGGTGGCAAAGATGCCGTGCTGATCGTCGACGACACTTGCCTYACGAAATTCGGCTCTCGGTCTGTCGGGGTTGGGCGACAATAYTCCGGGCAGGCAGGGAAAATCACCAACTGTCAGTGCCTGTCGTCGACGACACTTGCCTCACGAAATTCGGCTCTCGGTCTGTCGGGGTTGGGCGACAATATTCCGGGCAGGCAGGGAAAATCACCAACTGTCAGTGCCTRGTTTCAGTGACCCTCGCCCGGAACGAGATTCCATCCCCTTGCGCTTGAGGCTCTTTCTCCCCTCGGAGTGGTCTCTGGACCCAGAGCGGTGCATACAGGCGGGTGTTCCGCAGGAACACCCGCTGAGAGCTACCAAATRTTCCGGGCAGGCAGGGAAAATCACCAACTGTCAGTGCCTGGTTTCAGTGACCCTCGCCCGGAACGAGATTCCTATCCCCTTGCGCTTGAGGCTCTTTCTCCCCTCGGAGTGGTCTCTGGACCCAGAGCGGTGCATACAGGCGGGTGTTCCKSMGGAACACCCGCTGAGAGCTACCAAATGSGAACTTGCCCTGCAGGAGATTGACGATCTGACGGGGAGTGTGGAGTACGGGATGATCCTCGCCGACGCGGGGTATGGGGTAARCGCGAAATTTCGGCGCGCTCTGACAGCTCGCGGCTTGCGATGGTCRGTGGGTACGATCCGTACCCAGCGSGTGTATCCAGCCCATGTCCATCTCATCCCGATCCCAAAGTACTTTCGGGGCCGTCCTCAAAAGCATCCAACCCCATCGGAGGATGCAGAAACCATCGAGACCGTGCTGAGCCGTGAACCCTGGCGTCGCGTGATGTGGCGCCAAGGGACAAARGGACCGCTGATCGGGACATTCGCAGCGAAGTATGTCCGTTTAGCGGATGGAAACGAGAACACCCGGGGACAGCACCTTCCAGGAGAAGGTGCCTGGGTCATTGGGGAACAGCGTGCCCGCGGGGAACGGAAGTACTACCTCTGTAATTTGCCGCCAGAGACGTCGTTTGATCACCTGATTCGGGTGACGAAGCAACGCTGGGCCTGCGAGCTGGGTCACCGGGANCGGAAGTACTACCTCTGTAATTTGCCGCCAGAGACGTCGTTTGATCACCTGATTCGGGTGACGAAGCAACGCTGGGCCTGCGAGCTGGGTCACCGGGARCTCAAACAGGAAGTCGGGCTAAGTCACTTCGAAGGGAGAAGCTGGCAAGGGCTCAACCACCACGCGGCGCTCTGTTTAATTGCGCTRCTCTTCCTGCAATGGCTCCGCTTGGCCCAACTGGACGGCTTTTTTGGCGAGTCCGTACCTGAGATTCGAAGGGAGATCGCCGGGGAACTTCCCCGGCG